>DASYYD010000033.1:0-10053 GCA_035934195.1 Allostellaceae bacterium
CGACATGCGGCCCGAGCCCACTTCGCCGCAAGCCAGGTCGCCCGCGGCCGGCCCCACCCGCTTGACGCCGCGCCGGGCGAGTACTTCGAGGTTCGCCTGCGTCGCCGGATGCGCCCACATCAGGACGTTCATCGCCGGCGCGAGCAGCACCGGCTTATCGGAAGCGAGCAGCGCCGTCGTTGCGAGGTCGGAGGCGAGGCCCGCGGCCATGCGCGCGATCAGATCGGCCGAGGCCGGCGCGACGACGACGAGGTCCGCTTCGCGCGAGAGGCGGATATGGCCCATCTCGCTCTCGTCGGTCAAGGACCACAAATCGGTATAGACCTTGTCCTCGCTCAAGGAGGCGACCGAGAGCGGCGTCACGAATTGTTGCGCCGCCGCAGTCATGATCGCCCGCACATGCGCGCCCCGCTCGCGCAGTCGACGGATCAGGTCGAGGCTCTTATAGGCGGCGATGCCGCCCGAGATGATCAAGAGAATGCGCCGGTTCTCTAGCAATTCTCACCTTCCGCGGCCGCCCGCCCTCAGTATGCTACCGACGCAGCACGAGCGCGAGCGCGATCGCCACGAGCGCCGTCGCCGAGACCCACAGCGGCACCAGCAGAAAGGCCACATGGCGGGCGCGCTGCGCGGCCAAGGCGGCGATCGACTCGGCGTGCAGCACCACCCCTTCGCGCGCCCAGCTGCCGATCAGCGTTTCCAGATCGCGCAACAGCCGCGGCACCGCTTCGAGCGTCGCCGCGAGATCTTCGACGCCCTGCCGCAGCCGCGCCTCGGGCCCGCGATTGTCGCGCACCCAATCCTCGATCAGCGGCCGCGCCAAGGCCCAGATATTGACCTTCGGGTCGAGCCGCCTTCCGACCCCTTCGACTTGCACCATGGTCTTTTGTAGCAGCAGCAGCTGCGGCTGCGTCTCCATCTCGAATTGCTCGGTGATCCGGAAGAGCTGCGCCAAGAGCCGCGCGATCGAAATCTCCTCCAAGGGCTTGCCGAGGATCGGCTCGCCGATCGAGCGGCAGGCCTGCGTGAAGGCGTCGACCGAGCGGCGCGGCGGCACGTAGCCGGCCGCGAAATGCACTTCCGCGACGCGCCGGTAATCGCCGGTGAGAAACCCGACCAGCATGTCGGCGAGGTAGAAGCGGGTCTCTCGGTCGAGCCGGCCCATGATGCCGAAATCGACGACGACGAGCCGGCCCTCGCGGTCGACGAACATGTTGCCGGGGTGCATATCGGCGTGAAAGAAGCCGTCGCGGAACACCTGGTTGAAGAAGGCGCCGGCGGCTTTCCCGAGAATGTCGTCGATCGCATGGCCGGCGGCGACGAGCGCCTCGCGATTGTCGATGCGCGTGCCGGCAACCCGTTCGAGCGTCAAGACGCGCCGCCCGGTGCGCTGCCAATCGACGCGCGGCACGCGAAAGCTCGGGTCGCCGGCGAAATTGTCGGCGAGTTCGCGCGCCGCCGCCGCCTCGAAGCGCAGGTCCATTTCGATCTCGACAATCTCGGCGAGGGTCTCCACGACCTCGACCGGCTTCAACCGCCGCAGCGGCGGCTGCAGCCTCTCGGCGAGGCCGGCAAGCCAGCGGAAGAGGTCGAGGTCGCGGGTAAAGGCCTCGATGATCCCCGGCCGCAACACCTTGACCGCGACCTCCTCGCCCTCGCTGGTGCTGGCGAAATGCACCTGCGCGATCGAGGCCGCAGCGACCGCCTTCTCGTCGAAGGCGGCGTAGAGCGTGTCGAGAGGCCGTTCGAACTCGGCCTCGATCGTCGCGCGCGCCTCAGCTCCCGGAAAGGGCGGCAAATGGTCCTGCAGACTCGCCAGATCGGCGGCGATTTCCTCGCCGATCAGGTCGGCGCGCGTCGAGAGCAGCTGGCCGAGCTTGATGAAGCTCGGGCCGAGCGCGTTGAGCGCCTCGGCGAGGCGCTGCCCGGGCCGGGCGCTCTCGGGCCTCGGCCGGCGCGCGAAGGGCCTGGCGACCCGGACAAGCGGGGCGGCGAGGTGAACCCGCTCCAGCGGAAAGAGCGCGTCGTAGCGCAGCAGGACGAAGCCGATCCGGACGAGACGGGCGAGGTTGCGGCCGCTGCGCAGAACGCCGAACACCAGGAGTCAGAGCCGCCAGGCCGAGTGCAGCGCGGCGACGCCCCCCGTCAGGTTGCGGAACTTGACCCGCTCCAATCCGGCCTCGGCGATCATCTGGGCGAGCGCGCTCTGCCGCGGAAAGCGCCGAATGCTGTCGACGAGATAGCAGTAGGCGTCGCGGTCGCCGGTCACGACCTCTCCCATAAGCGGCAACAGGCGAAAGCTGTAGAGGTCGTAGAGCGGCTGCAACAGCGGGCTCGCCTCGGGGGTGAATTCGAGCGCAAGGAAGCGCCCGCCCGGCTTGAGCACGCGGCGCGCCTCGGCGAGCGCGCGCTCGAGCCGGGTGACGTTGCGCAGCCCGAAGGCGACCGTGTAGTGATCGACGCTGCGCTCGGGCAATGGCAACGCCTCGGCGTCCGCGCACACCCATTCGATGCCGGCGAGGATGCCTTCGTCGAGCGCGCGGGCGCGGCCGATCTCGAGCATCCGCTCGTTGACGTCGCAGACGAGGACGCCGCCCTCCCCCGCGGCTCCTCCGGGCCGCGCCATATGGCGCCGTGCGGCAAGCGCAACATCGCCGGTGCCGCCCGCGACATCGACGAGGCGCTGTCCCGGGCGCGGGTCGAGGACGGCGACCATCTCGCGCTTCCACAGGCGATGGATGCCGCCGCTCATCAGATCGTTCATCAAATCGTAGCGCGGCGCGACGCTGTCGAAGACGGCGCGCACGAGCCGCGCCTTGTCGTGCGGCGCGGGCTCGCTTTCGGCCGCGGCGGCTTCGCCGCTTGTCTCGTCCGCCATCATCGGGCAGGAAGATAGCGCCGCGCCGCCGCGCGCGCCAACAGCGCCACGATCCGATACGAGACGACCCCGCATATGCCCGAGCTCCCGGAAGTCGAAACGGTCCGCCGCGGCCTGGCGCTGAAGATCAGCGGCCGCCGGATCGTCCGCGCCGAGATCAACCGCGCCGATCTGCGCCGGCCGTTCCCGCCGGCCCTCGCCCGCCGCCTCGACGGCGCCCATATCGGCGCGCTCGGGCGGCGCGGCAAGTATATCCTGATCGAACTCGACCGCGACGGGCTCTTGCTCTTGCACCTCGGCATGTCGGGCCGGGTCACAGCCGGCGACGCCGATCTTCCCGGGGCGCGCCACGACCATGTCGTGCTGACGCTCGACGACGGCACCGTCGTGCGCTTCAACGACGCGCGCCGCTTCGGCACGATCGATTATCTGCGACGCGAAGATGCGGACCGCCACCCGCTGCTCGCGGGCCTCGGGCCGGAGCCGCTCGAACCCGGTTTCGACGGCCGCTATCTCGCAAAGGCGCTGGCCGGCCGGCATACGCCGATCAAATCGGCGCTGATCGACCAGCGGGTCGTCGCCGGCCTCGGCAACATCTATGCCTGCGAAGCGCTCTACCGCGCCCGCCTCTCGCCGCGCCGGCTCGCCGCTTCGATCGGCCCCGAGCGCGCCAAACGCCTCGTCGCGGCGATCCGCGAGGTGCTCGAGGAAGCGATCATGGCCGGCGGCTCGTCGTTGCGCGACTATGTGCAGGCGAATGGCGAACTCGGCTATTTCCAGCACCGCTGGGCGGTCTATGGGCGTGAAGGCGAGCCCTGCCCCGAGTGCAGCTGCGCCGAAGGCGTGCGCCGCATCGTGCAAGCCGGCCGCTCGACCTTTTTCTGCGCCAAGCGCCAGCGCTGACTTGATGGAGGGTGCCGATGAGCGAGGATCGCCGCTACCGCAACATCCGCGTCGAGACGAGGGGGCCGGTCGGGATCGTCATGCTCGACCGGCCGCAGGCGCTGAACGCGCTCAACAGCGAGCTGATCGCCGAATTGGGCGCGGCGTTCGACGCCTTCGAGAGCGAGCCGGCGATCGGCGCCATCGTGCTCGCCGGCGGCGAGAAGGCCTTCGCGGCCGGCGCCTACATCAAGGAGATGGCGCAGAAGACCTATGTCGAGGCCTATCGCGAGGACTTCATCACACGCGGCTGGGAGCGCGTCGGGCAATGCCGGAAGCCCGTCATCGCCGCGGTCGCCGGGTTTGCGCTCGGCGGGGGCTGCGAGATCGCGATGATGTGCGACATCGTCATCGCCGCCGACAACGCCCGCTTCGGCCAGCCCGAGATCGGCCTCGGCACGATGCCGGGCGCCGGCGGCACACAGCGCCTCGCGCGCTTCGTCGGCAAGGCGAAGGCGATGGATCTGTGCCTGACCGGCCGCATGATGGACGCCGCCGAAGCCGAGCGCTCGGGGCTCGTCAGCCGCGTCGTGCCGGCGGCGCAGCTCCTCCCCGAGGCGATCGCGGTCGCCGAGCGGATCGCGCAAATGTCGCAGCCCGCCGCGATGATGGTCAAGGAAGCGGTCAACCGCGCCTTCGAGACGACGCTCGCCGAAGGCGTGCGGTTCGAGCGGCGGCTCTTCCACTCGACCTTCGCGCTCCAGGACCAGAAGGAGGGGATGGCCGCCTTCATCGACAAGCGCAAGCCGCAGTTCCGCAACCGCTGAGGGAGCGATTAAGCCCGGCCGTCAATCTCCCTCAGCCGGTTCATCTCCGCCACGAACGCGGTTCGGAGGGCATCGCGCTCATCGGGTGGCAGCCACGCCGCCATATTGTGAAACAAATGCTCCTGAGCGCGGGCGCGCGGTACCTCCCAGGGAAGCTTGGTGGCGTCCCGCACGAGCGCCAGCATCGCCGTCAGTCGCGTACGGATCGCGTCGGGGTCGGGAATTTCCGGCGAAACCGGCTTCGGCGCGCCGGCAGCGGCCGCGAACAGATCACCCTGGCTCATCTTCGTCATGCCGAGGCACGGATACCGCGTCGCGGCCCGGTAGGTCCAGATCGGCTCGCGTGAGCGGCGCTTCCAGCGCCCGAGCGAGGACGGCGTCCGCCCGGTCGAACAGGTCCAGCAGTTCGGCGATTCGCCATGCGATATCCAGCGCCTCGCGCAGGAGCGCGGCACCGCTCGGGCCGGTTATCGGCTCGCCGTTCCTGGCACGCAACCAACGATAGAGAACGGCGTAGCCGCTGATCTCGAACCTCCAGACTCGCTCCGCGATCCCCGTCATGACCAGCGAACGGTCGGACAGCAGTGCGACGGAACCCGTAGAGTCCGCGCCCATGAAGGCTCGCTGGGGGGATGGCACGTCCATGGTGGCTCCGGAAGCCCGGCCGATCAGCCGTGCCGATCGGAAACCCGCGCCGCGCGACGGTCCAAAACCCTCCAGTTCACGGATGCGGGTGCCCAGCAGCACCGCCTCGCCGAAAACCTCGCGGTCCGCCGGAAAGGGAACGCGCGGAAAGTCGTCTTCGAGATCGAACGCGAAGCGGATCGTGTACGAGGAGGCCGAGAGCAGCGCCAAGATCGCATCGAAGATGTCCAGCGGGGGTACCGGCTCGCCATAGTTGGCGGCCAGCCTGCCGACGAGGTTCGGGGCGAAAAAATGGCCACGACTCTCGGCGCTGTGGTTGCGGAGGGGAAATACCCAGCCGCCATAACTGCCGCGGAACGTGTGCTGGTCGGGCTTGAGGCCGTGGCACCAGACGGCGGGGCCGGCACCGGTCCCGTCCTCGAGCGCCATGAGCGCGACGTTCTCGGGACCCCACGCGTCTTGCAGAGCCCGTTTAGGGAAATCGACAAACTCGCGTCGATTATAGAGAAAGCGCGCGTCAAGCGGCCGATAAGACACCCGTTCTATCGCGCTCTCATCGAATCCCAACCTCAAGGCCGGCCCGGCCTTGCGATCACGCGTCTCTTTGAATCGTGCGCTGGCCTCCTCCGGAGACAGCCGCAGCCAGTTTTGGATCCGAGTAGCGAGAGCCGGCCGGGTGGTCGCGTAGACGAACTCGTCGCGGTACGTGACGATGCCGTTCGAGCGAAAGGTCAAGAGCTCGTCCACGCCCGGCCAGTCGGTGCCGTCAAAACCCGCAGGCTTCAGGGGGTCCATGTCGCGACCGGCGACAGGCCGGTATCGCAGGCGTGCCGGATCGGCAGCTGCAGTCGAGGCGAGGGTAAGCTTGTCGGCCCGCGTGAACGCCCCTTCTTCCCAAGCGTCCGCGTAGCTCACCTCCGCCTCGGCGTGCTCGGGTTTGGCGCCCGTCGCGTAGGCGATAAGGATGCAGACCCCGACTTGAATATTGAACACGTTCTCGTCGGTCGGGACCGTGGCGCGCCGAGTGCCTTGGCTGTCGCCGCGCAGGTCCAAGACCCGTATCGCATCGAAGCGGCGGCGCAGCATGCGGCGAAGACCACCGAAGCCTCGGCCGGTGAGAAAGCCTCGATTGGTGATGAAGCCGAGCACCCCGCGCGCGGAGGCGCCTTCCGCCTCGAACAGCCGCCACAGCGCCCAACGATAGAAGGCGATGTAAAGATCCGGGAACGCGTTCAGCGAACGGCCAAGACCGGCGTCTCACACCGGCCGAGTCAGATCCTGCCAGCGACGGGCCATGTCGGCGCCGACCAGGCGCTCGACCTCTCCTCGCCGCAGCCGGCGATACGGCGGATTGCCGAAGATCGCAAGGATGGGAGCCGTTTGCTTCACGCTATCGGCGGCCCGCCGTTCCGCGACCATCGGCGCGCCCATGAAGGCGAGGTGGGTCGCCACCCCTTCCGCGCCGGCAGGCGGCGCGAGCGTGTCGGCAAGATAGATCGGCAAATGCCCGGCCGTTCCGCCGTGTCCGTCGATTTCCCGGAGCATGCGGTAATGCGCCACCGTGTATGGACCGACGAGGAGTTCGAAACCGTGCATGCGCTGAGCGAAAGCGGATATCTCTGCCGGCACGGCGCCTCGGCCGAACTCCGCCGCAACCCGATCTGCGACCGCGCCGGCAGCAGCGATGAGGAAGGTGCCCGTACCGCACGCCGGATCGAGCAATTGCACCGCCGGGTCGAGCAGGCCGTCCGTGCCCAGCCCCGCTCTGAGCGCTCGGTCCGCTTCCGAGACGATCAGGCGGACCACCTCGGGCGGCGTGTAATAGACGCCGTACTTGACCGCAGCTTCAGGATCGAAAACGCGCAAGAAATCTTCGTAGAGGTAGAGGAGCGGATCCCGCCCCTCCCTCGGATCGAGCATCGCGAGCACGACGGAGTTGACAGCATCCCGCGATACGTCAAAGGCGACCCCCAACATGCCGCGAACTTCGTCGAGGGTCAGCGCGCGCAATGTGCCGCGCAACAGCGGATACGTTCCCTCCGGCAGCAGCTGATATGCCTGATCTCCCACCTCGCGCCCGACGCTCGCTTCCCGAGCGAGGAGCAAGCCGAAGATCAGGGTCTGGGCGAAGGCGGAGGCGAAGAGCGCATCGCTCCCCGCGGTGTCGTAGCCTCCGGCCTCCGCCCGGGCAAACAGCGTCTCATTGAATTCCGCCCGTACATCGGCGATCACGTCATGAAGTCCCTCCGCGCATTGGGCGGCGACGATCTCGCGGACCAACCGGGCAGCGTGAGCGAGTACTTCGGCGATGGCCTGAGCGTCCCTCGGTGCCGGCGCCTCCGCCATGGCGAGAGCGAGCAGAATGCGCTCGAAGCCTGTCGGACGCTGGGCGCGGATTTCCCGCTCGGCACGAGCCGCGGGCGTCGCCGGATCGAGGGCGGCGGCCGGCATGATCTCGGCCTCGTCTATCGGTTCCCCGCGGCGGTAGAGGCGCAGCGACGCGAAATTGCACAGCGCCCATAGCGGCAGTTCCCGGAAGCGCCGAAACTGATCCGCGTCGTGACCCCGCCATTCCTGAGGGTCCAGCGACTTGCGCGGCTCCTTCAGCTCAATGAGGCGCGCGCCGGCTGCCCGGCGCGAGCGAGAGCGAGATCCGGGCGGCCAACCCCACCGAGGCGGTATTCCGGAAGAACTGCGGGCGGGACCGCGCCCATTTCCGCGAGCATCGCTTCGACGAGCGATCTGAACCGGGGTGCGATCAGCAGCTCGAGCGCCGTGCCGTCGCCGGCGATGCCCGGGTTCGCGGCGCGATCGGACCGCACCTGGGCCGCGAACTGAACGAGAAGATCCTGAATTGCCATAGAGAGATCGGCGGTTTCGCGCGCTTGGCTCCTTTCCGGCTTGATAACTCATGCGCCCCTTCCCTACGAGCGTATTCTCGCGGTCGGCACCGTCTCGAAGACGAATTCCGTAATTGCTGAGCGGGGTTGCGGCGCGAGTTGACGCGGCGGCGGCGCCCCGATATAAGGCCCCCCTTCTCCGGCAATGGCGGGCAGCGATGGCGAGTCACAAATCGGCCGAAAAGCGCATCCGTCAGACCGAGAAGCGGACCGCGACCAACCGCGCCCGACTCTCCCGGGTGCGCACCTTCGTCAAGAAGGTGGAGACGGCGATCGCGACCGGCGACAAGGCGGCGGCGCAGGCCGCCTTCCAGCTCGCGCAGCCCGAATTGCACCGCGCGACGACCAAGGGCGTCATGCACAAGAACACGGTGTCGCGCAAGCTGTCGCGGCTCGCCACCCGCATCAACGGGCTGTGACGGGGCCCGGCGAAAAATCTTTTGCAGTTCGTGTTTCAGTCCTGTTGCAACCGGCCGGATAACTAAGTTAGACTTACAAGAATGGCAGGGGCAATCACATATCGCCTCTGTGAAACAAGTAATCACACAGGGGACTCACTAATAACACAAATAATCGGTTAATCGGTGCTCCGTATAGGGCGCTCGATGGTCAGTATTTGTTGTGATGCTATGGTAGGGCCAGGCGGCGAAGTATAACGCTTCGTGCGGGCAAATCTGTCGGCAATGGCCGAATAGTGCTGCCGTGCAAATGGGGGTTGCGGTGGTAGCGCAGGCGATTCCAGAAGGAAAACCGGAACGGGCGACCTCGCTTGGCGAGTGGGACCGGGTGCTCAGGCATATGAAGAGCGAGCTCGGCGAGACCGAGTTTCGCAGCTGGCTCAGCCCGATCAGCATATTGCGCGTCGCCGACGGCCAGGCCGTCATCGCAGCGCCGAGCCGGATGGTGCGCGACTGGGTATCCATGCATTACGCCGACCGGCTGCTGTCGCTGTGGCGTGTCGAAAACCACGCGATGAGGCGCCTGTCGATCGTCGTCGCAGGAATGCCTGCCGGGATATCGGCGGCGCCGTCGCCGGGGCAGCCGAGCCCGGCGAACGGACCGGGACTGGTTCAACGTCCGCATCGCGAGGTTTCCGTGGATCCTCTTCGCGACCGCGCCGCCCCCCCTGTCGCAGCCGCCGACTCGGCGATCGCGGTGGACAAGGCGCAGCTCTCGGCCGCGCTCGACCCGCGCTTCACCTTCGAGAATTTCGTCGTCGGCAAGCCCAACGCGTTTGCCCACGCAGCGGCGCGCCGCGTCGCCGAAGCCTGCGCCAACCCGGTGCACAGCGTGCCGTTCAACCCGCTCTTCCTCTATGGCGGGGTCGGGCTCGGCAAGACGCATCTGATGCATGCGATCGCCTGGTATGTCCGCAAGCACACGCCGAGCCGCAAGGTCATCTATCTCTCGGCCGAAAAATTCATGTACCAGTTCATCCGGGCGTTGCGCTTTCGCTCGACGATCGACTTCAAGGAGCAGTTCCGCTCGGTCGATCTGCTGATGGTCGACGACGTGCAGTTCATCAGCGGCAAGGATTCGACGCAGGAGGAGTTCTTCCACACCTTCAACGCGCTCGTCGACCAGAACCGGCAGATCGTCATCTCGGCCGACAAGTCGCCCTCCGACCTCGAAGGGATCGAGGAGCGTGTGCGCTCGCGGCTCGGCTGGGGGCTCGTCGCCGATCTGCACCCGACGACCTACGAACTGCGCCTCGGCATCCTGCAATCGAAGGCCGAGCAGAGCGGCGTCAAGGTGCCGCAGAAGGTGCTCGAATACCTGGCGCATAAGGTCGTCTCGAACGTGCGCGAACTGGAAGGGGCACTGACCCGGATTACGGCGCATACGCAGCTGGTGCGGCACGAGATCACGCTCGACAGCGTGCAGGAGCTGCTGCGCGACCTCTTGCGCGCCAACGAGCGGC
>DASYYD010000079.1:0-9840 GCA_035934195.1 Allostellaceae bacterium
AGACATACAGATCGGCGGCGGCGAGCCGCGCCGCGAAGGCCCCGCCGTCGAGCGCCCCCCCCCACAGGACCCGCTCGCCGAGCGGCGAGAGCGCCTCCGCGGCCGGTTTTCGCGCGGGCCCGTCGCCGATCACCTCGACCGACCACGGCAGATCGAGGAGCCGGCGCAGCGCCTCGCCGAGGACGCGGTAGGAGGCGAGCTTGTCGCCGGCGCGCATCATCGCGACGACGACGAGGCGGGGAACCGCGCCGCGCTCGCGGGCCGGCGCCGCAAACGCCGCGGCGTCGAGAAAGGGCTTCATCGCCAGCCAACGCGCCGGGTCGCGCAGCAACGGCAAAACCGCCTCGCGGTCGGCCGGGTTGAGCCCGATGACGGCGTTGGCGCGGGCGATCGCGCGCGCCGCCGCGCGGTGTCCCGGCGCCCAGGCGCCCGATTCCCGCTTCGGCGCGTGCGAGGCCTCGGCGACGAGATAGGGAATGCCGAGGCCGTCCGCGACCCGCGGCCCGAGCCAATCGGGCGCCTTGTGGTAGAGGTGGTAAGTGAACCACAGCCGCGGCGCCTCGTCCGGCCGGCGCCGGCAGCGCGCGAGAAAGCGCTCGGCGAGGCGTTCGCCCAAAATTGCCAGCCGGGCCTGGCGCCGTGCGTCGCCCGCGCCGTCATAGCTGCGCAGGCGGGCGGCGAGGACGGGTTCGTGCCCGGCCTGGCGCAGGGCGGCGAGAAAGAGCTGCGCGAGGCGGCGGTCGCCCGAGGGGACCGGATGGTCGGGCGGCTTCAGCGGCGCATAAAAGGCAATGCGCAAGGGGCGCCTATTTGGCGGCCCAGACGAGCTCGCCCGGCGCCGCGGCGGGCGCGAGCCCGAACTGCCGCGCCAGAGTGTCGAGCCCCGCTGCCATGCCGAAGTCGTCGCGCACCCGGGCCGCGCCCGCCGCGCCGAGCCTCGCCCGGCGCTCGGGATCGCGGACGAGGCTCTCGATCAGTCGGGCCAGCTCTTGCCGATCGCCCGGGCGGGCGAGCAGGCCGTTCTCGCCGTGCCGGATCAATTCGGGGATCCCCGAGACGCTCGTCGCGACGCAGGCCAGGCCCTGGCTCTGCGCTTCGAGAAGCACGTTCGGCAGCCCGTCGCGGTCGCCGTCCGGCGCGATCCTGGCGGCGAGCACGAAGAGGTCGGCCTCGCGATAGGCGGCCAGCACCTGCGGCTGCGGGCGCGCGCCGCGCCACTCGATCCGGCCGGCGAGACCCAATTCCCGCGCCCGCCGGCCGAGGTTTTCGGCGAGCGGCCCGCCGCCGACATGGACAAGGCGCCAAGCAAGCTCTCTCGGCAGCGCCGCGAGGGCGGCGAGGAGATCGTCATAGCCCTTCTTCGCGACGGCGCGGCCGACCGACAGCAGCACCACCGGCGCGGCCGGGTCGCTGCCGTCGCCGCCGGGCGGGCGCGCCGGCGGCGCGGCGAAGCGCGCCAGATCGATCCCGTGATAGACGAGCGCCACGGCCGCGTTCGACCGGGCGAAGCGCGCGAGATGGTCATGCCCGGCCCTGCTGCAGGTGACCGCCCAGCGCGCCTCGGCGAGCTTTTGCCGCACCTCCCAGGGTTTCAGCGTCCAGATGTCCTTGGCATGTGCCGAGACGCTCCAGCCGAGACCGCGCAGCGCCGCCGCGTAGCGCGCAACCGAGGCGGGGGTGTGCAGAAAATGCGCGTGCAGCCGCTCGATGTCGGGAGGCAACTCGGCCGCCAGCACCAACGCCTGCCCGAACCGCCGCACCCGGTTCGGGGTCGGGTCGCGCGCGAGATCGGCGAGCCACAGGCGGCGGGCACGCGCGTAGCCGGGCAGCCGGCGCGCCTCTTGCCAGGCGCGCCACACCCGCGCCGGCTCGTCATGCAGGTATTCGGGAAGGTATAGCACCGGGGCGCGGATCTGGCCGTGTACCGGGTGCCTTGCGCGATCGGTCGGGTGCCGCAGCGACACGATCAACATGTCGAGGCCGCGCTGCTCGAGGCCGCAAATTTCCTCTGCGATGAATGTCTCCGACAGGCGCGGGTAGCCCTTCAAGACGAAGGCGACCCGGCCGCCCGGCGGCGGGGAGGGGGCCATCTTCAGGCCTTGAGCCGCTGGCGCGCCGGCAGGCTGCGCGGCCGGTCCTCTTCGAGCCACTTGTGCGCCAGGCGATTGACGCTCGCCATGCCGTCGAGCAGCCCCGGGATGACGACCGAGGAAGGCGGCGGCTGCTGCGGCAACTGGCGCAACGCCGCCGCCATCGTCTGCGCGGCGATCCCCTCCGCCTCTTCCGACAGCATCGCGACGAGCCCGAGTTCGGCGGCGCGCCGGGCGCGGATCAGCTGTTCGAGCCGCGGCGCCCGCCGCGGCACGATCAGCGCCCGCTTGTCGAACGACAGGATCTCGCAAAAGGTGTTGTAGCCGCCCATCGCGACGACGCCGGCGGCGCGCGCCATCAGCGTCTCCATGCGCGCATCGAAGGTGATCGCCCGGATGCGCCCGAGGCGGGCGGCGCGCTCGGCAAAGGCGGCGCGCCGCTCGGGCAGCATGAACGGGCCGAAGACGAGCAATGCCGGCAGCGGGATGCCGGGATCCTGCTCGTAGGCCGACAGCACCAATTCGATCAGCGCGTCGCCGTCGCCGCCCCCGCCCGGCGTGACGAGGAAGAATTCGCCGTCGAAATCGCGCTCGCGTTCCGCGGTCCGCAACGGCGCCGGAGCGTTGCGCCGCAGATAGCCCGTATAGGTCATGCGCCGGCGGACGCTGGCGGGAACGCTGACCCCGGCGAGCGGATCGCAGACCTGCGGCAGGCCGTACACCCAGATGTCGTCGTAATACTCGCGCAAGGCCGGGACGGCGTGCTTGCGCTGCCACTCGATTTCGAGCGCGTCGGGATCGTCCATCACGTCGCGCAGCCCGAGGACGAGCGGGGTGCCCCGCCGCCGCAAGAGATCGAGCGTCTCGCGCGCCTCGCCGCGCAGCCCTAGCGGCTCCTTGTCGACGATCAACAGATCGGGGTCGAAGATGTCGGCGGTGTGGCGAATGATCGAGGAGCGCATCGCCAGCGTCTCCTCGATGTCGATATGCAGGGAGAGCGAGACGTATTCGCCGTTGCGCAGCTTGATGACGCCGGGGACACGCACAAAATCCACCCGGGAACGAAAATCGAAGCTGCCGATAATCGGCGAGCCCGATAGTATCAAAACGGAGAGGGCGGGATCCGCTTCGACAAGGGAATGGGCAATCGCGCGGCATCGGCGCAAATGACCGAGTCCAAAGCTGTCGTGACTGTAGATCAGCACCCGCTTATGATTGCGGCGGACGGGCAGAGAAGTCTCCCTGGCTTGTCGGCCCCGGAATATCGCACAGGCGGCGGCGCCACGAAATGCTGTTTTCGTGAAGGCTAGCGGATGAAGGGCATGGCGGCAGTGGTTGCCCGCACCGGCGAGGCGCTTCGGCCCGGCCGCGTGTGGCCTCGGTTTCTGCAGCCGCGCGCCGCGCGCGGGACCGCGGAGCCGGCGCCGGAGCCGCCGCCGCAGGGCCGCGACGAGGCGGGCACGCTCGAACCGACGATCTACCGTTTCGTCCTGCGCTACAGCGTGCCGCAGCAGCTGGTCCTGCTGGCCTTTACGCTCGCCTCCTTTCCGTTCCTTTATTTTTCGGTCTACCTGCCGAAGACCATCGTCAACAACGCCATCGCCGGCAAGAATTTCCCGTGGACGCTGCTCGGCATCGAATTCCCGCGGATCGGCTATCTGCTGACCCTGTGCGCCCTCTATTTGCTTTTGGTGTTCATCAACGGCGGTTTCAAATATTACATCAACACCTTCAAGGGCCGGCTCGGCGAGCGGATGCTTCGCCGGTTCCGCTATCAATTGTATTTGCGGATGCTGCATTTTCAGTTGTCGCATTTCAACCGCGCCTCGTCGGCCCAGCTGATCCCGATGATCACGGCGGAATGCGAGCCGCTCGGCGGCTTCATCGGCGAAGCCTTCGTCACGCCGGCGCTGCAAGGCGGCACGCTGCTGACGCTGATCTTTTTCATGTTCATGCAGGATCCGGTGCTCGGCCTCGCGGCGGTCGCGCTCTACCCGCTGCAGGGCTATGTGATCCCGAAGCTGCAGCGCAAGGTGAACCAGCTCGGCCGGCGCCGGGTGCGCACCGTGCGCCAGGTTGCCGACCGGGTGCAGGAATCGGCGGCGGGCATCGTCGACATCCTGGCCAACGACACCGCCAAGCTGCAACTGGCCGGCTTCGCCAACCTTCTCGGCACCATCTACGACATCCGCTTCGAAATCTATCAGCGTAAATATTTCGTCAAATTCCTCAACAACTTCATCGCGCAGCTGACGCCGTTTTTCTTTTTCTCGATCGGCGGCTACCTGGTGATCCGCCATAGTCTTTCGCTGGGTTCGCTGGTCGCCGTGCTGGCCGCGTACAAGGACTTGGCGCCGCCGTGGCGCGAGTTGTTGAATTTTTATCAGACCAAAGAGGATTCGCGCATCAAGTACGAGCAGATCGTCGAGCAGTTCGAGCCCGGCGCGATCAGCAAGGTCGAACTGATCGCCGAGCCCGAGACGATCCCCTCGCTGCGCGGCAACCTCGTCGCCACCAACCTGTCGCTGTCGGAAGACGAACACAGCCGCGTCCTCGACGGCGTCGGCTTCACCGCCCCGCCCGACTGGCATATCGCGATCATCGGCCAGAGCGGCAGCGGCAAGAGCGAACTCGCGCAGCTTCTCGCCGGGCTGATCCGGCCGACGAGCGGCCGGGTCGCGATCGGCGGGGTCGATCTGTCGAGCCTGCCCCTGGCGGTGACCGGACGCCGCATCGGCTATGTCGGCGCGAACCCGTACCTGTTCACCGGCAGCCTGCGCGACAATTTCCTGTTGAGCCTGCGCCATCGCCCGCTGCGCCCGGCCGAGTACGAGCCGGCGGCGGCGAAGCGGCGCGCGACGCAGCTCTACGAGGCGCGCAAATCCGCCAATATCGATTTCGACATCCACGCCGACTGGGTCGATTACGAGGCGGCCGGGGTCGCCGACGAGGCGGCGCTGTCGCGCCGCATCGTCGAGGTCTTGCGGCGGCTCGACTTCGACGCCGACGTCTACGGCTTCGGGCTGCGCGGCCGACTGGATCCGGAGGGCCGTCCGGAGGCGGCGGCGAAATTGCTCGAGGCGCGGCGCGCGCTTGCCCGCCGGCTCGCCGAGGACGGCATCACCAATCTCGTCGAGACCTACGACGCCGAGCGCTTCAACGGCAACGCCACGGTCGCCGAGAATTTGCTGTTCGGCACGCCGATCGGCCCTGCCTTCGAATTCGATGCGCTCGCCGGCAACGCCTATGTGCAGAGCGTGCTCGACAAGGTCGGTCTGATCGACGATCTCGTCGAGGCTGGCCGTCAGGTCGCCGAGACGATGATCGAGCTGTTCGCGGACCTGCCGCCGGGCCACGAGTTTTTCGACCAGTTCAGCTTCATCAGCGCCAACGACCTGCCGGAATTCTCGGCAATCCTCGCGCGCGGCGGCAAGGGCGGCACGGCGGCGCCCAGCAAAGAGGACCGCACGCGGCTCTTGTCGCTGCCGTTCAAGCTGATCGCCGCGCGCCACCGGCTCGACGTTCTCGACGAGAAGATGCAGGCGCGCCTGCTCGAGGCGCGCCGCGTCTTTCGCGCCGACCTGCCGCCCGAGGCGCAGGAACAGATCGAGTTCTTCGACGCCGGTCGCTACAACGCCGCCGCCTCGGTGCAGGACAACATCCTGTTCGGCAAGATCGCTTACGGCGAGGCCGACGCGCCCGCCCGCGTGCCGGTGGTGCTGGCCGAGGTCGTCGACAGCCTGTCGCTGCGCCAGACGGTGATCGAAGTCGGCCTCGACTACCAGGTCGGGATGGCCGGCGTGCGCCTGTCTGCGCCGCAGCGGCAAAAGGCGGCGATCGTGCGCGCCGCCCTGAAGCGCCCGGATTTCCTGATCCTCAACGAAGCGACCTCGGCGCTCGACGGCTCGGCGCAGACGGCGGTCACCCGCGGGCTCAGGGAAGAATTCGCCGGCCGCGGCATCGTCTGGGTGCTGCACCGGGCTAGCCTGGCGCGCACTTTCGACCGGATACTCGTGATGAGCGGCGGCAAGCTGCAGGAAGAGGGAAGTTTCGCCGAGCTCGACCGCAAGGATTCGCTTATGTCGTTGCTTGTCGCGGCCGAATGAGCGACAGAGGGGATTGCGGGTGATGGGAGAGCAGCAATGGGCTTGAAGGAAGAATTCGAACTGCTCCGCAGGGTGCCGTTCTTCGCGGAGATCGAACCCGCAAAATTGAAGCTCCTCGCGTTCATGAGCGAGCGGGTCGGGTTCGACCCCGGCAAGCAGGTGATGCGCCAGGGCGACCCGGCCGACGCCGCCTATCTCTTGATCGAGGGCGAGGCCGAGGTCATTGCCGAAACCCCCGAGGGCCCGGTGGTTCTGGCGACGCTCGGCGCCAACGAGATCGTCGGCGAGATCGCGATCCTGTGCAACGTGCCGCGCACCGCGACGGTGCGCGCCAAGGGCCGCCTCGTCGCGCTGCGCATCTCGAAGGAGCCGTTCATGCGCATGGTCCGCGAGTTCCCGAACATGGCGGTGTCGATCATGCAGGAGCTGGCGCACCGGCTCGAATTGACCAACCACCAGCTGCGCACGGCGCTCTCCGAGATCAAGCACCTGCGCGAGGGCGCCGGCTCGCCCGCATGAGGGAGCGCATCCGCTGAGCCGGCTCGACAGCTTCATCCGCCGGCTCGAGGCGCAGCGCGCCTGCCTCGACTTCGCCGCGGCGCTGGTGCGCGAGGTCGCCGGCGAGATCCTCGAACTGGGCCTCGGCAACGGCCGCACCTACGACCATTTGCGACAGCTCTTCCCCGACCGCGCGATCTATGTCTGCGAACGGGCGCCGGCGGCGCACCCCGATTGCATGCCGCCGCCGCAGCGGCTTTTTCTCGGCGACATGCGGGAGACGCTGCCGGAGCTGCGCGGCCGCTTCGCCGGCCGCGTCGCGCTCGCCCATCTCGACCCCGGCAGCGGCGAGGTTGCCGCGAGCCGCGCCCTCGCCCACGCCCTCGGGCCGCTGCTCGCGCCGCTGCTCGCCGAGGGCGGCGTTCTCGTCAGCGAGCCGCCGCTCGCGCTCGTGGCGTTGCTGCCGCTCGAACTTCCGGCCGGCGTCGCGCCCGGCCGCTATCACCTCTACCGGCGGGTCAGCAATCGAGATCGATCATGACCGGGACGTGGTCCGAAGCCTTGTCCCAGCCGCGGCTGTCGCGATGGACGCGCATCGCCCGGAGCGCGCCGAGCAGCGGCGGCGTCACCCAGATGTGGTCGAGGCGGCGGCCGCGGTCGGAGGCCGCCCAGTCGCGGGCGCGGTAGCTCCACCAGGTGTAGAGGCGCTCCGCCGCCGGCACGAAATGCCTGACCGCGTCGACAAAGCCGCCGGCCTCCTGCAGCCGGGCGAGGCGCTCGACCTCGACGGGCGTGTGGCTGACGACGGCGAGCAGCTGCTTGTGCGACCACACGTCGTTTTCGAGCGGCGCGATGTTGAGGTCGCCGAGCGCGATGACCGGGCGGCCGGCGGCGCGGCGCCCGGCGAACCATCGCGTGACCTCGTCGAGAAAATCGAGCTTGTGGGCGAATTTCGGGTTCGCCCCGGGGTCGGGCAGATCGCCGCCCGCGGGCACGTAGAGGTTGTGCAATTCGATGCCGTGCGGCAACTCGACGATCGCGTGCCGGCAATCCTCGCGCCGGCACCAGCTGCGGGTCGCGGGCGCCGCCAGCGGCAGGCGCGAGAGGATGGCGACGCCGTTATAGCCCTTCATGCCGTGCACCAGCATGTGCGGATAGCCGAGGGCGGCGACCGCCTCGCGCGGGAACAGCTCGTCCGGGGTCTTCGTCTCCTGCAGGCACAGCAGGTCGGGCCGCCACTCGGCGATGAGGCGCCGAACGTTGTCGATCCGCAGCCGGACCGAATTGATGTTCCAGCTCACGACGCGCAAGGGAGGCTCCAGAAATGCATTGGCGCCCGGTCGGGGGGGAAGACCGGGCGCCTGCATGTCAGAAGCGTTTGGGGGAAATCGGCCCCGCAGGGGAGACGGAGCCGTCTCGAAAGAGAGCTAGACGCTCTCTCCGCTTCTGTGCGTAGCAAATAGGGTACGCTCGGCAAAAAAGAAACCGCAATTCGTGCATGCCGGTCGCGGCGAAAATGCATGCGGCGTGGGGGAACTAATTTACCTTCAGCTAGGCCGCGCGTACTTCCGAAGTTAATCCCGCGCGCGCTGCATGACAGGCCCGGCCGAAGGCCGCGAAAAGCGCGCTCGAAAGCGGATTTTCAAACGGTTTATACTCCGGATGCCATTGCACGCCAACAATAAAGCGCGCTTGCCTGAGGCTGACCGCCTCGATCTGCCCATCGGGTGCCACCGCCTCGACGACGAGCCCTGGCGCAGGGCGGTCGATGCCTTGCGAATGCAGCGAATTGACCATCGCTTCTTCTGCCCCGGCGAGCGCGGCGATGAGCCCGCCCGGGGTGAGCCGCACCGCATGCGAGGGGCCATAGGGGCCGTCCGGGGCGTCCTTGCGGGCGCGGTGATTGAGCCGGCCGGCGACCTCGTGCAGCCGCTGGTGCAAACTCCCGCCGAGCGCCACGTTCAATTCCTGGATGCCGCGGCAGATCGCGAGGATCGGCAGGTCGCGGCGCACCGCCTCGCGGATCAGGGGCAGGGTGGTCGCGTCGCGCTCGCGGTCGTGCAGCGTCCCCTCGGCGGAGGGCGCCCCGTCATAATGGCTGGGGTGGACGTTCGACGGGCTGCCGGTCAGCAGGAGCCCGTCGAGCACCTCGAGGACCCCGTTCATGTCGAGCTTCGAGCCGACCGCCGGGATCAGGATCGGCAGGCAGCCGATCGTCTCGATGACGGCTTTCGGGTATTTCTCGTTGACCGTGTGCGAGGTGCGTTCGTTGACCGTGCGCAGGCAGGCCGGAATGCCGACGATCGGCAAGTTGCGGAGGGGCATCGCAGAGGCTTTTCTTGTTGGCGTTATTGGTTGCGGTTGTTGTCCGGGAAGGGGCTCTTGTAGCGGAACAGGCTCTGGTCGAGCGGCATGCCGTAGCGCGCATTCGAAATATAGACGCTCGTCCTCTTACCTTGCTGATCGACGATCGTCCAGCCCCGAAGCTGCAGCGGACGGTCGCCGAAACGCATCGTCAGCCTGCCCTCTTCGGGCTTGGCGCGCTCGACGACGGTGACGCGCAAGACCTCGGCGCCGCGCTCGAAGCGGGTGACGAGGAGGTTCTCGTCGAAGGCGATCTCGGGGCGCAGGAGAAACCAGGCGGGGGTCGCCTTGAGGCCGATCTGCGACATCTCCGCGAGCTTCTTGTCGACGTAGTAGACGTAGAAATTGTCGGCGATCAGGAGGATCGGCGAGGGCGGGTCGTATTCGAAGCGCATGCGGCCGGGGCGGTCGATCCACAGATTGCCGGAGGCGACCCCGCCATTCTCCGAGAGCTGCTCGAAGCGCGCCGTCATCGTCGTGATATTGTTGAGATAATCGGCGATCCGCTGGAGGTCGGCGCTGTCCTCGCGGGTGAGCGGCGCCGGCACCGGGGCCGCGGCGAAAGCCGGCGCGGCGGCACCGAAAAGGAGCGCCGCCAGAAAGAGAACCGCGCCGCGTAATCCTCGCATGCCACCGGGCCTCGCGCGTCACCAGCCTCACCACATGAGGCTGCGGCAAGAGGGGTTCAATTGCGGTTAATTGCCGCCGCGCAATGGCTGGGTTGCGAGCGGCCGGGCGTCGCGGTGGGAGGAGCGCGGCGCCGCGCTCCGGCGGCGGCCGGC
>DASYYD010000088.1:0-4462 GCA_035934195.1 Allostellaceae bacterium
CCTCGACGGTGATGCGGTCGTCGCTGCGGTCGCGGCTCTCGATGCCGAGGTCGTAATATTTGAGGTCGATGTCGAGGTAGGGCAGGATCAGCTTGTTCTTGATGAAGCTCCAGATAATCCGCGTCATCTCGTCGCCGTCGAGCTCGACGACGGGCTGCGCCACCTTGATCCTTGCCATCGATTAATTCCCTCGCATGCGCCCCCGCGACGGGGGGCGGCCGCTTTTCTCAAAGGGCGGCACGATAGTCACGAGGCGCGGCCAAGGCAAGGCGGCAAGGTCGCCCTCGCGAGGCGTCGCGTCGAGGCGGGCGGGACAAGTTGTTCACAAGCCGCGGTCGCGAACTCGCAAGCGACCGCCGATTTCGTTATTTTTCAGCGACGTTACACTTTATTTACGAGTTAATATCTCGGTTGTAAGCCGTTACAAGGCTTTTCCTGAAAAATCAAATATTTAGCTGTACTGTGGCAGGTGCATAAAAAATAGGCAACGATTGCCATAACGGCGGAATATTTGCCGAGCGGATCGCCATTCGCCAGCTTATCCACAGAGTTTTCCCCCAATTCGGGGGATGAACCGCGGAATTGCCCGCTCGCTCAATTCGTTGCGGTGATCGCCGCCAACAACGCCTCGACACTCGGCACGACGGTCAAGAGCCGAGGGTTCGGGGGGCGCGCGAAACCGCTCACCACGATCCGGTCGAGAAGCGCCTCGAGCGGCGCCCAGTATTGCGCCACGTCGACGAGGAAAATCGGCTTCGAATGCAGCCCGAGCTGCTTCCAGCTGAGCGCTTCGAAAAACTCGTCGAGCGTCCCGATCCCGCCCGGCAATATGGCGAAGGCATCCGCGTTCTCGGCCATCAGGCGCTTCCGCTCGTGCATCGTATCGACGACGAGGAGCCGGCTCAGTCCGCGATATGCCACCTCGGCGGCGCGCAGGCGCGCCGGGATGACCCCGACGACTTCGCCGCCCGCCGCGAGCGCAGCGTCGGCGAGAAGCCCCATCAGCCCAACGCGGCCACCGCCGAAGACGACGCCGATGCCCGCCGCGGCAAGCCGCCGGCCGAGTTCGCTGGCCGCCTCGCGATAGACCGGCGCGACCGCATCCGAAGAGCCGCAGAAGACGCATATCCGGCGGATCGTCAACGTCCCCTCCTTCCCTCCTACCCGGCCGTCTCATCGAGATCGCCGGCATAGAGACCATCGGGCAAAACCGGCGCCTTGCGGCCGCGGGCGTAGAGATAGGATTGCCAGAAGAGGCAGGCGGCGACCGAGCGCCACGGCCGCCATGCCTCGCCCATCCGGCGCAGCTCGGCTTCGGCCGGGCGCGCGGCGAGGCGCAAGCCCTCGGCGACGGAAAGCTGCAGCCCGAGATCGGCGGCCGGCCACACATCGGCGCGGCCGAGCGCAAAGATCAGATAGATCTCGGCGCTCCATCGGCCGATCCCGTTGAGGCCGAGGAGCGCCTCGAGCGCCCTTTCGTCATCGGCCTCGGCGAGCGCCGCGAAATCGAACTTGCCGTCGCGCACCACTGCCGCGAGTTCGCGGCCGTAGCGCATCTTTTGCCGGCTGAAGCCGCAAATCCGCAGCGTGTCGTCGTCGAGCGCGAGAAAGGGTTCCGGCAGCAGCGGTCGGCAGAGCCCGGCGAGGCGGCGGTACATGCCTGCTGCCGCGTCGATCGACACCTGTTGCTCGAGGATGATGTGCAGCAACGTGGCGAAGCCATTGCGCCGGCGGCGAAAGCGCGGCAGCCCGGCGGTCTCGACGATCTCGGCGAAGGGCGCCCTCGGCGCGAGGCGTTCGATCCCTTCGGCGAGCCCGTTCGGCGCGTAAATCTCGGCGGCGCTATCGGCGGTCGAAGCCATTCGTCCTCATTGGCGCCACGGCGGGCGCTCGTCGAGCAACCGGCGGCCGGCGGCCGGCACCGAGCCGTGATGAAAGGTGGTGCGGCCGGCGAAATCGCCGGGCCGGACCGCGGCGAAGCCAAGGCTCTTCGGCGGTTGGAACAGGCTGATCCCGCTCGGGCGCAGCAGCATGACGAGAAGAACGCCGCTCGCGAACCCGCCGACATGCGCCCAGAACGCCACCCCGCCCGTCGCGGGCGTGCTGCCGAGCCCGTTCAAGAGCTGCACCCCGAACCACAGGCCGAGCAGGATCCAAGCGGGGACCGTGACGATGCGGAAGAAAATGATGATCCAGATGAAGCAATGCACGTTGGCGCGCGGGTACATCATCAGATAGGCGCCGAGCACGCCGGCGATCGCCCCGCTCGCGCCGATCATCGGCAGATGCGAGGTGACGTTGACCGCCGCCTGCGCGAGCGCGGCGGCGATCCCGCTGGCGAAGTAGAGGACGGCATAGCGGACCCGCCCGAGCGCGTCCTCAAGATTGTTGCCGAAGATCCACAGGAACAGCATGTTGCCGATCAGGTGCAGCCAGCCGCCGTGCAGGAACATGCTGGTGAAGATCGTCGCCCAGGGCGGCAGTACTTGCAGCGAGGACGCGAGACGGGCGTAGCCGAACAAGACGCCCGGGATCATCCCGTAGGAGAGCGCGACTTCATGCGGGTCCTGCCCCAGCTCCCACAGAAAGGCGCCGGTGCAGGCGCCGATCATGAAAAGGGTGACATAAGGCGGCCGCCGGGTCGGGTTGTCGTCGTATAGCGGGATGGCGAAGATCACGCCGGCGGGCCCTTGGGCTGGGGGCTACCGGGCCCGGCCGGCGCGGGCGATTGCCCTCAGGACCCGACGAGGCCCAATTGCGGGCTCGAGGGCTCGGCGAAGCCGCGCTTCGGGATGCGCCCGGCGAGGCGCGCGAGCCGCCCGCCTTCGACCGCGGCGCGCATCGCCGCCGCCATCAGCCGCGGCTGCCGCGACCGCGCGATCGCCGTATCGACCAACACCGCGTCGCAGCCCAATTCCATCGCCAGCGCCGCGTCCGAGGCGGTGCCGATGCCGGCGTCGAGCACCACCGGCACGGGGCTGCGCGCACAGATCAGCTCGATCGCCGCCGGGTTGGCGATCCCCATGCCCGAGCCGATCAACGATCCCAACGGCATCACCGCGGCGCAGCCGACATCGGCGAGCTTCCGGCAGGCGACCGGGTCCTCGTTGCAGTAGGGCAGCACGGTGAAGCCCTTCTTCACCAGCTCGTCGGCAGCGTGCACCAGCTGTTCGACATCGGGATACAGGAGCTCGCGGTCGCCGATCAGTTCGAGCTTGACCCAGTCGGTCTCGAGCGCCTCGCGCGCCAGCTCGGCCGTCAGCACGGCGTCGCGCGCGGTGACGCAGCCGGCGGTATTGGGCAACAGCCGGTAGCGCCCGCCGAGCGCATCGACGAGGCTGCCGGCATAGCCTTCGAGGCTGACTCGGCGGATCGACAAGGTGACCATCTCGGCGCCGCTCGCCGCGAGGCAATCGAGCATCACCTGCTGATTGGGATAGCGGGCCGTGCCGACGATGAGCCGCGAGGAAAACGCGGTGCCGGCGATCATCAGCGGGTCGTTCATGGCTGCTGTCCTGGTGCCCTATGCGGAAAGCGCGTCATTGCGAGGCGCGAAGCGACGAAGCAATCCTCTCGAGATTGCGTCGCGGCGCTGGCAATGACGAGTCATTTCAACCGCCCTGAATCGGGCGCACGATCTCGACTTCGTCACCCGCAGAGAGCGGCGTCGAGCGCCACTCCAGGCGGCGCACGACGGCGCCGTTCAGCGCGATCGCGAGAAACCGCACTTGCGGGTCGATGCCGCGCGCCGACAACAGCTCGACGAGGTTCGCGGCCGCGACTTCCTCATCGACACCGTTGATCTTGAGGCGAATCATTGGCCCTCGGCAGCGAGCGGCAGCGGCGGCGCGGCGAAGCGCTGCGGCGAAAACGGCCGGGCGCTCTGCGGCATTTTTCCGGTCAGCACATAACCGCTGATCAGCGCGGCCGTTATCGGCGTCAGCAGGATGCCGTTGCGGTAATGGCCGGTCGCGATGACGAGCCCGTCGATGCCCGAGGGCCCGAGGATCGGCGCGTCGTCGCGCGAGCCCGGGCGAAAGCCGACCCAGGTTTCGGCAATCGCCAATTCCTCGATTCCCGGCACCGCCCGCCAGGCGCCTTCGATGAGCGCCAGCAGGCCGCCCGCGGTGAGGCTTTCGTCGAAGCCCTTCTCTTCGACCGTGCCGCCGATGACGAGGCGCCCGTCGAGCCGCGGCGCCATGTAGGCGTGCGGCGCCCAGACCACGTGCCGGAGCAGCGGCGCCGCGGGGTCCATGCGCAAGGCGAGCATCTGGCCTTTGATCGGCCGCACCGGCGGCAGCGCCGCAGGCGGGATGCCGCCGATCTGGCGCGACCAGGCGCCGGCCGCCAGCACGACGACCTCGGCGCGCTCGCCGCCGCGTTCGGTGACAACGCCGACGGCTCGCCCGCCGCCGATGTCGACGTCGCGCACGGCGCAACGCTCGTTGACGACTGCGCCGGC
>DASYYD010000145.1:0-5864 GCA_035934195.1 Allostellaceae bacterium
GGTAGCCGTCGGTCACGTAGATGTCGCCGTTGATCGGGTGCGGCATCATCTCGGTCGGGTGGTTGAAGGGCCCCGCCGCGCGCAACGCGAGCCCGGGCGGCCCTTCGCAGCCCGTATCGGCATGGACGCCGGGCGTGCCGAGCCGCAACAGCACCTTGCCGTCGAGCGTGAAGGATTTGGCGACCGAGTCGGAGCGGTCGGTCGTATAGACGGTGTCGCCGACGATCTTGAGGCCGTGCGGGTCGGTGACCTCGCCGCTGCCCCAGGCGCCGAGATATGCCCCGTCGCGATCGAAGACGACGACCGGCGGGTCCTTGCGCTGGAAGACGTAGATGCGGTCCTGCGCGTCGGCGGCCACCCGGCTGACGAGGCCGAAGGATTGCCCGGCCGGCAATCGGCAGAAATCGCGGTGGAGTTCGTAGCCGGATTCGCCCGTGCCGAGTTGCGCCATCCTCGCCTCCCTGTCTGCGGCCGCCATTCTGATCGATAGGGCGGGCGAGAGCAAAACCCGATAGGATGCCGCGCCATGAACCCGCGCGCCGCCCGCCTTCAGCAGCTGATCCGCCGCCGCGACAAAGTGCTGGCGGTGCTGCACCCGCCGAGCGCGGCGCATGCGCGGATCATGGAGGCGGCCGGCTGCGAAGCCCTGTTCGTCGGCACCGGCGGCGTCGTCGGCGCCTATACGGGCCTCGCCGATGTCGGCACGGCGACGATGACCGAATGCGTCACCATCGGCCAATGGATCGCCGACAGCGTCGGCATCCCGGTGATGATCGACGGCGACACCGGCCATGGCGGCATCATGGCCGTGCGCCGGCTCGTGCGCGAAAGCATCCGCGCCGGGCTCGCCGGCATCCGCATCGACGACCAGCCGATCGAGGGCAAGCGCAAGACGCAGAGCGAGGGCGTCGAAGTCGTGCCGCTCGAGCAGGCGGTCGCGCGCTACCGCGCCGCCGTCGACATGAAGAACGAGCTCGACCCGAACTTTGTCGTGATGGCGCAATGCTATGCCCGCGACGCCTTGGGCGGGACGCTCACCGACACGATCGCGCGCCTGCGGGCCTATCGCGAGGCGGCCGGGGTCGATTGGGTGCAGTTCGAATCGCCGCACTCGATCGAGGAGATCAAGCTGGCGCGGGCGGCCGTTACGGGTCCCTTCTCGTTCATGCGCGGCAAGCTCCCCCGCTATCTCGACCTCGACGAGCATCTGGCGCTCGGCGTGACGATCGCCTGGTATCCGGGCTTCAGCCATGCCGTCACCTGGGCGGCGCTGTGGGACTTCATGACCGATTTCCAGGCGCGCGGCGTCAAGGCGTGGGAGGATTTCGAGAAGAGCCGCGAGGGCCGCCCCTACCCGCGGCCGGAAACCCCGGCCGCGGGCGAAGGCGAAGAGAGGCAACAGCAGCTCGAACGGCGGTATTTCGGCGACGGGCGCGGAGGCGGCTGATGGCGCGCGACGGCTACCGGATCTTCGATGCCGACACGCATGTCGGCCCCGACGCGGCGATCCTCTCGAACTATCTGAGCGCGGCCGAAAAGGAGCGCCTCGCCGGCTGGGCCGAATACGCATCGCGCGACCGCTTCGGCCGCCTCACTTACACGAGAGGCGAGCGCCGCTATCGCCGCCGCCTCGGCGACGCCGAACCCGATCTCGCGCCCGCCGGCTACATGGCCGGCTTTACCGGCGTCCAGCGCACCCGCGAGCCTTCGCCGCGGGTCGACGCCGATCCGGCGGCGCGCATCGCCGACATGGATTTCGAAGGGGTCGACGTGCACCTGACATTGCCCTCGGGCTGGTTCGGCACCTGGAGCGCCGGCGACGACATCGCGCTCGAAATGGCGATGTACCGCGCCTATCACCGCTGGATGGACGATTATTGCGGCGCCTATCCGCGCCGGCTCGGCGGCGTCGTCCTGGCCGGCGCGCGCGATGTCGCGGGCGGCCTCGCCGAGATCACGCGCTGCGGCAAGTCGGGTTGGGCCTGGGGCATGATGGTCTACGCACCCTACGGCATGCCGCTCGACCACCCGGCGCTGGAGCCGTTCTACGCCGAGGCGGCGACGCTCGACCTCGCCGTCGTCCTGCACACCTTCACGGTGATGCCGCCCTATGCGCCCGGCGGGCAGGACACCTGGGACAATCTGTGGCTGCAGCGCTCGGCGGCGCATCCCTGGTGCGGCATGCGCAACATGGCGTCATTGCTCGGCAGCGGCGTCATGGACCGCTATCCGAGCCTGCGGATCGGCACCTTGGAGGCCGGGCACGGCTGGCTGCCGTTCTGGATGATGCGGCTCGACGAGCACGCGCGGACGATCAAGGCCGCGCTTCCGCCGCTCGCGCGGCGCCCGAGCGAATACGTCTGCGGCGGCCGCTATTTCCAGAGCATCGAAATCCCGGAGGGCGCCGCCCTCACCAACAGCGTCGCCGATCTCGTCGGCGATCACGTGCTGATGTACGCCTCCGACTATCCGCACGGCGAAAGCCACTTCCCGGAATCGGCCGGGCTCGTCACCGCCTGGGACATGGCGGCCGCACGCAAGCGCAAACTGCTGTGGGACAACGCGGCGAGATTGTACGCGCGCGCCGGGCTCGACTGAAGCTACGGGCTGCGCCCGAGCAACTCCTTGGCGGCCGCGACGATCCGTTCCGGCTCGAAGCCGAACTTGCGCTGCAGCTCCTTCAGGGGCGCGGAGGCGCCGAAGGTCTTCATGCCGATGACCCGGCCGGCGGCGCCGACATAGCGCTCCCACCCGAGCACCGAGCCTTGCTCGACGGCGATCCGCGCGCCGACGCCGGGCGGCAGCACGCTCTCCCGGTAGGATTGCGGCTGGTTTTCGAAAATGTCCCAGGACGGCATCGAGACGACCCGCGAGCGGATGCCCTCGGCGGCGAGTGCTTCGTGGGCTTCGACGACCAGGGAAACCTCGCTGCCCGAGGCGATCAGGATGATCTCAGCCGCGCCGCCGGGCGCGTCCGCCATGACGTAGGCGCCCCGCGCGAGGCCGGCCGCCGCGGCGTACTTGCCGCGGTCGAAGGTCGGCAGCGGCTGCCGCGACAGCGCGATCACGGCCGGCTGGTGGCGCAGCCCCACGACGTAGCGGTAGGCCTCGACGACCTCGTTCGCATCGGCCGGCCGCAGCACGACGAGGCCGGGGATGGCGCGCAATGAGATCAGGTGCTCGACCGGCTGATGCGTCGGCCCGTCCTCGCCGTCACCCATCGCGTCGTGCGTGAAAACGAAGATCGTCGGCAATTCCATCAGCGCCGACAGCCGGATCGCCGGCCGTGCATAGTCGCTGAAGATGAAGAAGGTCGCGCCGAACGGGCGCAGCTTCGACAGCGACAGCCCGTTGACGATCGCCGCCATCGCGTGCTCGCGGATGCCGAAATGCAGGTTGCGGCCGGACGGTGTCGCGGCCTCGAAGTCGCCGGCGCCGGCAAAGGTCAGGGTCGTCTTGTTCGAGGGCCCGAGATCGGCCGAGCCGCCGAGCAGCCACGGGATCTGCTGCGCCAGCGCGTTCAGCACCGCGGCCGAGGCGTCGCGCCCGGCGATGCCTTTCGCATCGGCCGGAAAGCTCGGCAAATTCCGCTCCCAATCGACCGGCAATTCGCGCCGCTGCATCTCTTCGATCTCGGCCGCGAGTTCCGGGAACTGCGCCCGATAATCGGCGAAGAGCGCCTCCCAGCGCCGCCGCGCCGCCGCGCCGCGCGCCCCGATGCCGGCGGCGAAATGCTCCCTCACCCCGTCCGGCACGAGAAACTGGGCGTCTTCCGGCCAGCCATAGGCACGCTTCGTCAGCCGCACCTCCTCTTCGCCCAGGGGCTCGCCATGCGCCGCGGCGGTGTCGATCCTGTGCGGCGAGCCGTAGCCGATGTGGCTGTCGAGGATGATCAGGGTCGGACGGTCCGCCGTCTTGCGGAAGACGGCGAGCGCATCTTCGATGCGCTCCAGATCATTGGCGTCGCCGACCCGCAGCACGTTCCAGCGATAGGCGAGGAAGCGCGCCGCGACATCCTCGGTGAAGGCGAGCCGCGTGCTCCCCTCGATCGTGATGTGATTGTTGTCGTAGATCCAGCAGAGGTCGTCGAGCCCGAGGTGACCGGCGAGCGAGGCCGCTTCCGAGCCCACCCCCTCCATCAGGCAGCCGTCGCCGCAAACCGCGTAGATGTCATAGTCGAAAATCTCGAAGCCGGGCCGGTTGTAGCGGCTGGCGAGCCACTTGCGCGCGATCGCCATGCCGACGCTGGTGGCGATCCCCTGACCCAGCGGCCCGGTCGTGCACTCGACCCCCGACACCCAATGATATTCCGGATGCCCCGGCGCCTTGCTGTCGAGCTGCCGGAAGCGGCGGATGTCGTCGAGGGTGACCGACGGCTTGCCGACGCGCTCGTAGTCGGCATCGACCGCCTGCGTGGCGCTCAAATGCAGCACCGACCACAGCAGCATCGAGGCGTGGCCGTTCGACAGGACGAAGCGGTCGCGATCGGGCCAGATCGGATCTACCGGATCGAAGCGCATGACCCGGTTCCACAGCGTATAGACGAGCGGCGCCAGCGCCATCGGCGTGCCGGGATGACCCGACTTCGCCTGCTGCACCGCGTCGATCGAGAGCGTGCGGATCGTGTTGATCGAAAGCTGATCGAGCTCTTGCTGCGTCATGCGGGTGGCCCTCCGGCGAGCATGATCGCGTTGTTATAGCCGCGGCGGCCGAGCCAGCCTAGCCACGCCCTCGTCTGGGCCGGGCTTCCACACTCTTGCGATACCCGCCAGACAGGCCGGCCTTCCGGTTAACCGTTTTGCAGCAAATGCGGCTCTAGACTTACGCGTTTCGGGACTTTCGACCAGCGAAAGGGGCGAGATGGGCCGTCCCATTGAACTACTCACCGTGACCGGGTCTGGCGCCGTCGCTATCCCATCGTCGCCCTATTTTACGATGTCGCGGGCAACGCCTCACTGGTGCTTGGCGCCGGTGTCGGCTTCTTCATGAGGCGCGCCGCGAGGGAGCCATGATCCAGGCTCGGCGACTAGGAAGGACCGGCCTGACCGAGAGCTACTGTTCACAACTGATTCTCCAGCTCGAGCGCCGGCGTCGAGACTATGCCGCCCTTAGGGCAAAGGAAGAGGCCGAGCGCGCCGCGCGGCTCGCGGCCGAGGCATTCGCCGCCAATCAGGCGAGGCTTGCCGCACAAGCCGCCGACCGCGCCAAGTCTAATTTCCTTGCCACCATGAGCCATGAACTGCGCACGCCCCTCAACGCGATCATCGGCTTCTCGGAGGTCATCTACCGCGACGACCTTTTGCCGAGAGAACGCTATCCCGAATACGCGAAGCACATACACGAGGCCGGGATTCACCTCCTCGACATCGTCAACGAGATATTGGATTTGGCGCGGATCGACGCCGGGAGAGTCGAACTCGACGAGGAGCTGCTGCCGATTATCGATGTCATGCACGCGTCCATGGAGACGATCCTGCCGTTGGCAATCGACAAGTCATTGACGCTCAATTGCCAATCTGAACTGCGCGACCGACTGGTTTACGTCGATCCGACCAAGATGAGGCAGGTTCTGATCAATCTCCTCGGCAACGCAGTCAAGTTTACCGAAGAGGGCGGTCGCGTGTCGTTGACGGCGTTCCTCGGGGGCGGCGATGAATTGGTGATTTCGGTGATGGACACGGGAACCGGAATTCCGAGCGAAGATATCGACCGCGTGCTCCGCCCGTTCGAGCAAGCGGAAAATCCGTTTAGTCGCCGGAACAAAGGCACCGGTCTTGGGCTCTCGATAGCGCGCGCTTTGGTGAAGCTGCACGGCGGCGAGCTCATGCTCGAGAGCGAGTTCGGCCGCGGGACGACCGTCAGCA
>DASYYD010000168.1:0-7696 GCA_035934195.1 Allostellaceae bacterium
GAGCACGATGTCTCGATACCCGATCAGAAGCGGCAAGGCGAAGCCTATTGCGCCGCGCGCGGGTACCAGCTTGTCGAGACCTATATCGTGCCCGGCGCCTCCGCCACCAACGACCGACGCCCCGAGTTCCAGCGCATGATCGGGGCGGGCACCAGCAGACCCGCACCGTTCGATATCGTCATCGTCCATAGCTTCTCGCGCTTCCGCGACCACTTCGAGCTGGAGTTCTACGTCCGCAAGCTCGCCAAGAACGGCGTCAGGCTCGTCTCGATGACCCAGGAGATGGGCGACGATCCGATGCACGTCATGATGCGGCAGATCATGGCGCTGTTCGACGCATACCAGTCCAAGGAGAACGCCAAGCACGTTCTCCGCGCGTTAAAGGAGAACGCGCGGCAAGGCTTCTGGAGCGGCTCGTTGCCGCCGATCGGCTACCGCGTCGTCGCGGCCGAGCAGCGCGGCGCGAAGATCAAGAAGAAGCTGGAGATCGACCCGCTGCATGCGGACACGATCCGGCTGATCTATCGGCTAGCCTTGGAGGGCGACGGCACAAGCGGTCCGTTGGGCGTGAAGAACATCGCGGCCTATCTCAACCAGCGCCGCATCTCCACCCGCGATGGCGGGCGCTGGGGCGTCGGCCAGGTCCATCGCATTCTGACGCGAGCAACCTACGTCGGCCGGCACGAGTTCAACAAGCGCGCCAGGAACAAAGCGCTCAAGCCGGTCACTGAGATTGTCACCGTCGAGGTGCCGCCGCCGATCGACCAAGCGATGTTCGAGGCGGCGCAGGCGCATCTGCGTGCCCGCAATCCGAAGGTCACACCGGCCCGCGTCGTGAGCGGTCCTACCCTCCTTACCGGCATCTGCTTCTGTGCCGACTGCGGCGGCGCGATGACGCTGAGGACCGGGAAGGGAGGGCGGTATCGCTATTACACCTGCTCGATCAAGGCGCGTCAGGGTGAGGCCGGCTGCAAGGGGCGTTCGATCCCAATGGAGAAACTCGACAACCTCGTTGCCGAGCACATAGCCGACCGGCTGCTCCAGCCGGAGCGGCTCGAGGAGATTCTGGCATCCGTCCTCGACCGCCGCCAGGAACGAGCCGAGCGTCGCCGCGAGCACATAGCCGAGTTGAACAAGCGAGCTGCCGAAACTGACCTGCGGCTGAAGCGGCTTTATGACGCCATCGAGGCCGGCGTCGCCGATCTCGACGACCCGGCGCTGAAAGAACGCGTTGCAAGCCTGAAGGCGATCCGCGACCAAGCACGAGCCGACGCCGCCCGTGCTGCCGCGATGCTAGAGGCGTCAGGGCAGCAGGCGATCACGGCGCAAATGGTCCAGAGGTTCGCCAGGACGGCGCGCGAGCGCATCAGGATCGACGGCGGCGGCTATCGGCGCGACCACCTCCGCGCACTCGCCCAACGGGTCGAGGTCGCAGACCGCGAGGTCCGCATCATCGGCTCGAAAAGCAATCTGCTTCAGACGCTGACCGGCGCTGCCGGCGTAAAGCCGGTTACGCCCGGCGTTCGCAGTTCTGTTCTGAAGTGGCGGATGGGGTGGGATTCGAACCCACGGTGGCGTCGCCGCCACTCCGGTTTTCAAGACCGGTGCCTTAAACCGCTCGGCCACCCATCCACATCAACGATATCAATAGCTTAGGTAAACCGGGCTGGTGAACACCGCAAGAACGCTCTAGCTCTTGCCACCCGATTTGCCACGCAATCCGCCTTGTAGGTGGGGCCGCAGCGCGGCGTCAAGCCGCTCGGTCGGGATCACGCTTGTCGGAACTCCGTATCGAGCGAGAGCCTCCGCCAGCCGGCGACGAGCGGGAGGGTCCGGCAGTGACAGACGAGAGCCCCGAGGGCGCGGCGGTAGTGGCGAATCTGCCTCCCGTCGCCGATGCCCCGCTGCCGGAGCGGTACGAGGCCGCGAAGACCGCGCTCGCGGCGGTCGGATCGAGAGGAGGAGCAGGCGCGCGCCGCCAGCAGCCCGATCTCGTCAAGAAGGGAGAGGCCACGGCCGGCGCCAGGGCCAGCAGCTTTGTACGCCGAGGAGCAGATGTATGCTGCCGCATGCGCTGCGGCGGCCGAATTGAACCGGTGGCTCGATGGGCAGCAGGAAGCGCGGAAGCAGGATCGTTCCGCGCTCATCGCCACGCGCGGGCCGCGCACCGTCGATTGGCTAGACCAAGCCGTCGTCCCGGCGGAAGCCGGGACCCATTTCCGCCGTGGATACCGGCTTTCGCAGGTACGACGGGAAATGGGCGAAATTCAGAAATCGACGGCCGGCAGAAAGGCGCGCTCGCGTTCGAGGAGGTCGAGGAAGGCGCCGGCAAACCGCGCCTCGTACCAGGCTTCGAAACCGGCGAAGGCGCCGAGCACCGCCTCGCCCTGCGGCGGCGGCGCGGCGATCGCCGCGGCGGTCGCCGCGAGTTCGCCGCGAACCTCGCCATAGGCGGCGTTCTCCTCGCCCCAGCCGGTCTCGGCGAGCGCGAAGTCGAGCGCCGCCGCCGCCTTTCCATCGGCCTCGGCGTCGGCCGCCGCGGCCTCGGCCATGCCCTTCAGGAGATTATAGCGCCGGTAGGCCGCGACCCGCGCCGCGACGAGCGCCGCGAGACGCCTCTCGCTGTCGCGGCGGAACGCCTCTTCCTCGCGCTCGCGGGCTTCGGCGGCGGTGTGCAGCGCGTCGAGAAATAGGGTGCTCATAGGGCCTCGATGCGGGTCATGGCGGAGACGGCGAAAAGATCCCGGCGCGGTCGGCGCGCAGCTTGCGCAGATCGCCCTGGCGCAGCGTAACACCGGCGCGGTCGAAAAATTCGAGGATCAAAATGGCGAGCTTGCGGCCGGTGCCGATGCGGTCGCGAAATTGGGCGGCGGCGACCGTCTGCTCGCCCTTCGGCCCGGCCATCTCGGCGAGGATACGGACCATCGCCTCGACGCAAGCGCGGCGATAGAAGCGGTCGGGCGACACCTCGACCAGTTCGCCCGAGCGCGCGAGGCGCTTCATCAGCTGCCGGACGACGGCTTCGGAGAGGGTGAATTCCTGCGCCAGGTCGCGCACCCGCGGCGGGTCGAAGCGAGTTTCGTCGAGGCGGGCGCGGATGCGCGCCCACAGCCGCTCGTCGACGGCGCCGAGCGATGCCCGGTGCTCGGGCAGGCGCAGCCAGGCGCCGTCGAGGGCGATGGCGCGCTCGGCGAGGAGGGCTTCGACCACGGCCTCGAAGATGGCGGGCGGCAGGCGCGGGGTGAGCGCGAGACGCAGCCTCTCGCGTTCGAGGCCGGGGCTGTCGCCCGCCGAGCGGTGATAGGCCGCAAGCGCCGCGCGCAGGTTTTCGCGCAGCGCGGCGAAGTGCGCGGCGGAAAAGCCGAAGCCGCAGCGGTGGTCCTTAGCCGTCAAGACGCGCCCGCCGGCCGCGGCAAAGGCCGCCGCCGCTTCGGCCGGGGAGAGGGCGCGGGCGAGGGCGAAGCGGTCGAGGTCGAGCCCTTGGCGAGAGCCGCGCAAGAGGCCGGCGAGGGAGCGGGCGGGATCGCGTTCGGCGGCGGCGGCGAGCGCCGCCAGCCGCTCCGGCCGGCGGCGCCCGCGCAAGGGCGGGAACGGATCGACGACGATGCCGCCGCCGATGGTGCGCGCGCCGGTATGGTCGCGCAGGATGAAGCGGTCGCCGCCGAGCGCCGCGATCGGCCGGTCGGGGGTGATCTCGACAAAATCCTCCTCACCCGGCGAGAGCGCGTCGCCGGCGAGCGGCGAGATGCGCGCCGGCAGGTTCGCGGTGCCGAAATGGAGGCGCGCGAGGGTCCAGGCGCGCACCGGCCGCGGCGCCTCGGGAACGAGCCGCAGCCGCGCATCGACGCGCGCGGTCGGCATGTGCAGGTCGGGCGCGACGAGCCAATCGCCGCGCTCGATCTTCGCCTCCTCGAGGTCGGCGCCGGCGATGTTGAGGGCGCAGCGCTCGCCGCGGCGGCCGCGTTCGGTGGGCCGGTTCTGGGCATGGATGCCGCGCACCCGCACCTCGATCCCCGACGGCGTCAGGAGGAGCCGCTCGCCGGTCCGCACTTCGCCCGAAAACACCGTGCCGGTGACGACGATGCCGACGCCGGCGAGGACAAAGCTGCGGTCGATCGCCAGGCGAAATAGGCCGGCGGGCGGCCCGGCCGGCGTCGCGCGCGCCGCCGCGGCGAGCCTTTCCTTGAGTGCCGCGACGCCAAGGCCGGTCGTGCTCGAGACCGGCAGGATGTCGGCCTCGGCGAGCGTCGAGCCGGAGAGCAGCGCGCGCACGTCGGCCTCGGCCTCGGCGAGACGCTCCGGCGGAACGAGGTCGGCCTTCGTCAACGCGACGACGCCGCGCTCCAGCCCCAACAGCGAGAGGATTTCGAGATGCTCGCGGGTCTGCGGCATCGGCCCGTCATCGGCGGCGACGACGAGCAGCACGAACTCGATCCCCGCCGCGCCGGCGAGCATGTTGTGGATGAAGCGCTCGTGCCCCGGCACATCGACAAAGCCGAGTTCGGTGCCGTCGGCGAGCCGCGCATAGGCGAAGCCGAGGTCGATCGTCATGCCGCGCCGCTTCTCTTCCGGCAACCGGTCGGCATCGACCCCGGTCAACGCCCGCACCAGCGCCGTCTTGCCGTGGTCGATATGGCCGGCGGTGCCGATGATCATGGCCGACCGAACCGGGCTCTCACGCCGCCGGGGTGTGCCGCGTGCGGGCCGCTTCAGAAGGCGTAGCGCCGGAGCCCGCCATCGACCGGAATGACGGCGCCGGTGATGTAGCGGGCCAGCGGCGAGGCGAGGAAGACCGCGAGCACCGCGAGGTCCTCGGGCTCGCCGTAGGCACCGGCCGGAATTTCGGCGGCGGCGTGCTCCTTCCTGTGTTCCTCGGGGTAGTTGCGGCGGATCTGCTCGCTCATGATGCGGCCCGGCGGGATCGAGTTGACGGTGATGCCGTAGCGGCCGACCTCGCGCGACAACCCTTTCGCCCAGGCGTGCATCGCCGCCTTCGCCGAAAAGGCGGCGTTGAGCCGGTCGGGCTCGGATTTTCCGGTGATGTTGACGATCCGCCCCCAGCCCCGCGCGATCATCTGCGGCAGCAGCGCATGGGTGATCTGCCGCTGCCGCGTGAAGTTGAGCGTGATCGCCTCTTCCCATGCCGCCTCGGCGGCGTCGATCGGCAACGGTCGGCTGCCGCCGGCGCAGTTGACCAGAATGTCGACATGGCCGAGCTGCGCGAGCGCCGCCTCGCGCAATCGCTGCGCGGCGTCGGGCCTCATGATGTCCTGCACGATCAGGCGCGGGCGCGGCCCTTGCCCGCGTTCGATCTCGCGGGCCAATTCCTCGAGCAGCGCGCCGCGGCGCGCGACCGCGGCAATCTCGACCCCTTCGGCCGCGAGCCCTTTGGCGATCGCGCGGCCGATGCCCATGCTCGCGCCGGTGACGAGAGCGGTTTTCCCGGCGAGCTGCAGATCCATGGTCCGTCCTCGAGGGTGACGGACAAAACTGCCGGTCGGACGGCCCGGCGCGCAAGCGGAAAAAGGCGAGGCGGCCGGCGTCAGCGCCGCGCCATGCGGCGCGCCGCGCGCTCGCCGCGGGCGCGCCTGGCGGCGGCCAGCTCGTGCCGCGCCAGCGCCTCCAATTCCTCATTGACCGCGGCGCGGGCGCGCAGGATCTGTGCTTCGACCTCGGCGATCGAGCGCGCGAGCCGTTCTGCCCGCTCATCGGCCGCGGCGCCGGGACCGCCGGCCCGGCGGCGCAGTCGTTCGGCATCGGCGCGCAAGCAGCCGCGCAATGCCACGAGCCCGGCGAGAAAGCGCCGGCTCAGCTCGAGCTGCCGGCGATGCGTGCGGATCGATGCGTCGAGTGCGCTCATGCGCGCGATCCTCGCACCCCGACACCTAACGTCCGGTTAAATCGGCGGCCGGGAAACGGGTCGTCAAACGGCTCGACAGCGAAGTAATGATTTGTTAACTGCCTGGGGTAACACTGGTTAACGACGCCCAGCCGGCATGGTCGCCGGCGCCCACGCGGAGATGCCCGATGCGCGTGCTTCTGGTCGAGGATGATGCGGCAACCGCCGCCAGCGTCGAGATGATGCTGCGCCGCGAGAACTTCATCTGCGATACGACGGATCTCGGGGAGGACGGGCTCGAGATCGGCAAGCTCTATGATTACGACATCATCCTCTTGGATCTGATGCTGCCCGACATCGACGGCTACGAGGTGCTGCGCCGGTTGCGCGCGGCGCGCGTGCGCACGCCGATTCTCATTCTTTCCGGGCTCGCCGAGCTCGATCACAAGATCAAGGGGCTGGGCTTCGGGGCCGACGATTTCGTCACCAAGCCGTTCGACCGGCGCGAGCTGATCGCCCGCATCCAGGCGATCGTGCGGCGCTCCAAGGGCCATTCCGAATCGCGGATCCGCACCGGCCGCGTCGTCGTCAACCTCGAAAGCCGGGTCGCCGAGGTCGACGACCGGCCGCTCAGCCTGACCGGCAAGGAATACGGCATCCTCGAGCTGTTGAGCCTGCGCAAGGGCACGACGCTGACGAAAGAGATGTTCCTCAACCATCTCTACGGCGGCATGGACGAGCCGGAGCTGAAGATCATCGACGTGTTCGTCTGCAAATTGCGCAAGAAGCTCGCGCAGGCGACCGGCGGCGAGCACTACATCGAGACCGTCTGGGGCCGCGGCTACGTGCTGCGCGACCCCGTCGCTTCGGCCGCCTGATCTTCCGCCGCCTTTGCGGCGAGGCGCAGCCGGCCGGGCGCTGCCGCCTCGATGGCGATGCGGCAGCCGAGGCTCTGCGCGAGGAGGCCCGTGAAATAAGCGTGCACGGTGCGCGAGGTGATCTCCTCGAGCGGCGTCCCGAGGCCGAGGGCGGCGGCGGCTTCGGCCGACAGCGTGATGGCCTCGCCGCTCGCCTCCAGCTCGGGGCCCGCGGGCCCGGCCGCCAGCGCGAGCCGGCCGCCGCGCGCCAGCGCCTCGGCGCCGACGACGAGCATGCTGCAGGCGAGCTTCTGCCAGGAAGACGGCTGCGCGCGGGCGCCTTCCGCATAGCCGAGGGCGATCCGCGTGCCGTCGAAGAGGCTTTCCGCGAGCGCGTGCGGCGGCGCCCCGGCGAGCGCCGAACTCGGTCCGAAGCCGTAGAGGAAGCGGTAGAACTGCAACCGGGTGGCGGCCCGGCGGGCGCTGTCGGCGACGAGCGCGACCGCGTCCGCCGCCGCCTCGGCTCCCTCCTCGGCGATCAGCTCGACGCCGTTGCCGATCGCCGCCAGCGGGCCTGCCAGCTCGTGGCACAGCCGCGCCGTCAGCAGCTCCGCCAGCCGCAAATCATCAGCTTGCCTCATTACGCTATGGTGACAGGCGGTTTGTCCGCGAGCAACTGCCCGGAGCCCCCGTCGATCGGCAAGCCGGCCGTCTTCCACTCCGGAAACCCGTCTTCCAGCCGCCGCACCCGGTAGCCCCGGCCCCGCAGCAGCGCCACCGCCTCGAAGGAGAGGACGCACCAGGGGCCGCGGCAATAGGCGACGACCTCGCGCGCGGCCGGCAGCTCCGAGAGGCGGCGCGCCAATTGCGCGAGCGGCAGGTTGAGGGCGCCGGGCAAATGGCCCTGTGCGAACTCGTCCTCCGGGCGCACGTCGAGGAGCGTGACCGCCCCTGAGCGCATGCGGTCGAGCAATTCCGCGCGCGTGACCGGCTCGAGCTC
>DASYYD010000198.1:0-8582 GCA_035934195.1 Allostellaceae bacterium
GCCATAGCCGCAGCCGACCAGGATCAGGGCCACCAGAAGCGTGCCGCCGCCCGGTACGCTGCGCTCGCCGAGCGGCATCGGAAAGGAGAGGTCGGGCTTTGTGTCGAGGCCCGCCGATTCGGCCTTGAAACGGCGCACCACCTCGGTGCCGTCGAGCCCCAGATGCTCGCCGTAGCTCTTCAGAAAACCGACCGCGTAGGCCGAACCCGGCAGCCGGTCGGGCCGGCCTTCCTCGAGCGCGGCGAGGTAGGCCGGCTTGATCCGCAGCGCCGCGCCGATCTCGTCGAGCGAGAGGCCGAGTTCCTCGCGGCGCCGGCGCAGCGCGTGGCCGGCCGAGCGCGGCCCTGCGGGCGGGTGCGCCTCGCCCTCGGGAACGGCCTCCGGAAACTTGATGCGTTTAAAGAAGGTCATGCCGTAAAGAAGGTCATGCCGCGGTCCGACGGTTTACTTTAGTGCAAATTTCCTTCGGCTTGAACCCCTAGTCTTGCGGTCATTGCCGGCAATTACGGATTTCCGGGCCGTTACGGCTGCAACACCACGCCGTGGTCGCGCGCGTGCGCTTCGAGCTTGCTGCGCAGCGAGTGGTCGGGCCGCCCGCCGATCTCGTCGAGATAGCTCTCCAGCCGCCCGACATCGAGGCTGCGGATCATCATCTTGACCGGGCCGATCGCCGTCGGCGCCATCGACAAGGTGCGGAAGCCCAAGGCGATCAGCGCCATCGCCTCCAGCGGGTTGCCGGCCATTTCGCCGCAGACGGAGAGCGGCACCTGGGCGGCGCGGCTCTTCGCGACGACCTCGCGGAACAGCGCCAGCATCGGCGCGCTGAGCAGATCATAGCGCTCGGCCAGGCGCGGGTTGCCGCGGTCGCAGGCGAACAGGAACTGCGCCAGATCGTTGGTGCCGAGCGACAGGAAATCGATCCGCGCACACAGCGCCTCGAGCTGCCACAAGAGCGAGGGGACTTCGAGCATGACGCCGATCTTGACCGAGCGCGGCGGGGTTCGGCCCTCCGCGGCGGCGCGCTCCAGCTCCATGTCGAGGATGGCGCGGGCCCGTTCGAGCTCGGCGACCGCCGCGATCATCGGAAACTTGACATAGAGGCACTCGCCGGCGGCGGCGCGGACCAGCGCCCGCAACTGCTCGCGCAGCATCGCCGGGCGGTCGAGCCCGATGCGAATCGCCCGCCAGCCCATCGCCGGATTGTCCTCCTCGACATGCGGCAGGTAGGGCAGCACCTTGTCGCCGCCGACGTCGAGCGTGCGAAAGACGACCGGCCGGCCGGCGGCCTGCTCGAAGACGCTCTTGTAGAATTCGGTCTGGTCCTTGACGCCGGGCAGCGTGCTCCTGACCATGAACGGCAATTCGGTGCGGAACAGGCCGATCCCTTCCGCGCCGGTCGCCGAAAGCTGCGCCAAATCGGCGAGCAGCCCGGCATTCAACAGCAGCCGGATCTCGACGCCGTCGCGGCTCGTCGCCGGCACCTCGCGCAGCGTGTCGTAAAAGGCGCGGCGGCGGCCGCGCGCCTCGACCGCCGCGACGACCGCCTGCTGGATGTCCTCGCTCGGGCGAATGAGGAGTTGCGCGTGGTCGGCGTCGACGACGACGAGGTCGCCCGCCTCGATGCGGCTCGTCGCGTCGGCGACCCGGCCGATGACGGGAATGTCGAGGGCGCGGGCGACGATCGCCACATGCGCGGTCGGCGAGCCTTCCTCGAGCACCAGGGCGACGATGCGCCGGTGCGCGTAATCGAGCAGCTCGGCCGGCCCCATGGCGCGGGCGACGAGCACGAATTCGGCCGGCAGATCGGCCGCCGTGATCCCGGGCCTGCGGCCCGCCAGATGCAATTGCAGGCGATTGGCGAGGTCTTCCAGATCGACGAGCCGCTCACGCAGATAGGGATCGGCGACCTGCATCATGCGGGCGCGGGTGTCGTCGAGCACCTTCTGCACGGCCGCTTCCGCGGTCAGCCCGCTCTTCACCGCCTCGGCGATCCGCGCGACCCAGCCGCGGTCGGCGGCGAACATGCGGTAGGTCTCGATGATGTCGAGATGCTCGCCGACCCCGAGCCCGCCCGAGGCCTCGACCAGCTCGTCGATCGCGACGCGCATCGCCGCCACCGCGCCGCGCAGCCGTTCGAGCTCGGCCGCGGCATCCTCGGCGACGACCTGGCGGATGACGAGGCGCGGCTCGTGCAGCACGGCCGGGCCGATGGCCAGGCCCGGGTTGAGGCGGATGCCGCCGAGGCGCACCGCCGGCATGCCGCCGCCGCGGCCCTGCGCCATCTCGATCGGGTTGACGAGCTCGCCGCTCGCCGCCAGTTCCGCGACGACCATGGCGATCGTCTGCAAGACCTCGATCTCGTCTTCGGAATAGTGCCGCGGATGCCGGTTCTGCACGACGAGGACGCCGAGCACGCGGCCGCCGCGCAGGATCGGCGCGCCCATCAGCGAGTGATAGATCTCCTCGCCGGTCTCCGGGCGGTAGGCGAAATCGGGATGCAGCTGCGCGTCGTAGAGGGCGAGCGGGCGCGCCGTCGCGGCGATGACGCCGACGAGCCCCTCGCCGACGCGCAGCCGGGTGCGGTGCACCGCCTCCGGCCGCAGCCCTTCGGTGGCGAACAGTTCGAGGACCTCGCCGGCGCGCATGACGTAGGCCGAGCACACCTCGGCGACCATCTCGGCGGCGATGATGCGGACGATCCGGTCGAGCCGCTGCTGCGCGCTGCCCGACCCGGCCATGATGTCGCGAAGGCGGCGCAGGAGGCGGCGGGTCGCGGTTGTGCTCCCGGTGGCCTCCGCCATCAGCTCGCGTCCCGGTTCTCCGGCGGCGCTTCCTCGAAGAGGCGGGCCCGGCCATCGACGCGCGTCTGTCGGGCGGCGAGCATCGCGAGCGCCTGGCCGACCAGCTCGCCCAAGATCTCTTCGGTGCTCTGCTCGCGGGTCACCAGGCCGACGCTCTGCCCGGCCATCAGCGAGCCCCTGTCGATGTCGCCGTCGATGACCGCGCGGCGCAACGCCCCGGCCCAGAAATGCTCGATCTCGAGCTGGGCCTCCTTTTGCGTGAGTTCGGCGCGGCCGAGGCGCCCGATGACCTCGCGCTGGAAGGCGAGAAAGCGTTCAGTCGCCGCGTTGGCGAGCGCCCGCACCGGGATGACCGGCAGGCGCGGGTCGAGCTGCACCGAGGGCACCGCGTCGCGCGCCGCGGCACGGATGAAAGCCTGCTTGAAGCGCGGATGGGCGATCGATTCGTGGGCGCACACGAAGCGGGTGCCGAGCTGCACCCCGGCCGCCCCCATTTCCAAGTAAAACAGCATCGCCTCGCCGCGCCCGATGCCGCCGGCGACGAAGACCGGCACCTCGGAGAGGAAGGGCAAAATCTCCTGCGCCAGGACGGCGGTCGCGACCGGGCCGACATGGCCGCCGGCTTCGCTGCCTTCGATGACGATCGCGTCCGCCCCCATGCGCACGAGCTTTCTGGCGAAGCCCAGCGCCGGTGCGAAGCACAGGACCTTGGCGCCGCCCGCCTTGATGCGGCGCATCGCCGCCCCGCTCGGCACCCCTCCCGCCAATACGACATGGCCGACTCGGTGCGCGAGGCAGACATCGGCCAGTTCGAGGAGGTCGGGATGCAGGGTGATCAGGTTGACGCCGAAGGGACGTTCGGTCAGCGCCTTCGTCGCGGCGATCTCGGCGTCGAGCAACGGCGGCGTCATCGCTCCCGAGGCGATGACGCCGAAGCCGCCGGCATTCGAGATGGCGGCGACCAAATGGCGCTCCGACACCCAGGTCATCGCGCCGCCCATGATAGCGATCTCGCAGCCGAGAAAGCGGCGGCCGCGCGCCCAGAGCCCGTCGAGTTCGGCGCGCCGGCGCGAGCGATCGCCTTCCCCCTCGCCCGCCGCGCGCGCCTTTTCTCTCTCGAGCCTCGCGGCGCCGTTGCCTTCGCTCATCCGACGGCGTCGAGCCCGTAGGCGGTATGCAGCGCGCGCAACGCGAGCTCGGTATATTCCGCCGCGATCAGGACGCTGACCTTGATCTCGGAGGTCGAGATCACCTGAATGTTGATGCCCTTGTCGGCGAGGGTGCGGAACATCAGCTGCGCGACGCCGGCGTGGCTGCGCATGCCGACGCCGATCACCGAGAGCTTGACGACGTTGGAATCGGGCTTGAGCGCGGTAAAGCCGAGCAGTTCGCGCCGCTCCTCGAGCACCGCCATGGCGCGGTCGAGGTCCGCCTGGCCGACCGTGAAGGTCAGATCGGTGGTGCGGCCGTCCTCCGAGACGTTCTGCACGATCATGTCGACATTGATCGCGTTGTCGGCGAGCGGGCCGAAGATCGCGGCGGCGACGCCCGGCCGGTCGGCCACGCGCGCGACCGTGATCTTGGCTTCGTCGCGGCTGTAGGCGATGCCGCTCACCACCTCTTGTTCCACGATCTCATCCTCGTCGACGACAAGCGTTCCGGGCGCGTCGTTGAAGCTCGACAGCACCTGCAGCCGCACGCGATGCTTCATCGCCAGCTCGACCGAGCGGGTCTGCAGCACCTTGGCGCCTTGCGACGCCATCTCCAACATCTCCTCATAAGTGATTCTAGCGAGCTTCCTGGCTTTCGCAACGATCCGCGGATCGCTCGTGTAAACGCCGTCGACATCGGTGAAGATGTCGCAGCGGTCGGCCTTGAGCGCCGCCGCCAATGCCACCGCCGAGGTGTCGGAGCCGCCGCGCCCCAAGGTGGTGATGCGCCCGCGCGGGCCCACTCCCTGAAACCCCGCGACGACGGCGACCTGACCCTGTTTCGCGCGGCGCAGGATCTCGGCGACCTCCATCGCGCGGATGCGCGCCTTGCCGTGCGCCCCGTCGGTGCGAATCGGCAATTGCCAGCCGAGCCAGGAGCGCGCATCGACCTCGATCGCCTGCAGCGCCAGCGCCAAAAGGCCGGCGGTCACCTGCTCGCCCGAGGCGACGACGACGTCGTGTTCGCGCGCGTCGTGCAGGCGGCTGGTCTCGCGCGTCCAGCGGACGAGCTGGTCGGTCACCCCGGCCATCGCCGAAACCACGAGGATCACCTCGTTGCCGGCCTCGACCTCGCGTTTGACGCGCTGCGCCACCTCCTTGATCCGTTCGACGGTGGCCAGCGAAGTGCCGCCGAATTTCTGAACGATGCGGGCCATTTTCTTCGCGCAATCCGTTGTCTCTCGCGGCGCGGACGCCGGGCCCGGCTTGCCGGCCGCCGAGAGGGCACATACCCTCGGGACAAATCCCTATGGGGGCACATACCCTATTTCGCGCGATCGGGCCACCCGGCAGGGCCAACCCGCACCGCATGGACAACGAGGCAAGCGTGACGAACGGCACCGTCGATCGGCAAGAGATCGCGCATTTCGCCGCGCGAGCGCAAGGCTGGTGGGACCCGGAAGGGAGCTTTCGGCCGCTGCACCGCCTCAACCCGACGCGGCTCGCCTTCATCCGCGACCGGCTCGCGCGGCATTTCGGGGGCGAGCCCGCCCAGCTGTCGCCTTTCACGGGCTTGCGCCTGCTCGACATCGGTTGCGGCGGCGGCCTCGTCTGCGAGCCGATGGCGCGGCTCGGCTTCCGCGTCCTCGGCATCGACGCCGACGCGGCGGCGGTCGCGGTTGCGCGCGCCCACGCCGCAGAGGCCGGGCTCGACATCGATTATCGTGTCGCGGCGGCCGAATCGCTCGCCGAGGAGGGCGCCCGGTTCGACGCGGTGCTGGGGCTCGAAATCGTCGAGCACGTCGCCGATCCGGCATGCCTCTTCGCCGCCCTCGGCGGGCTCGTGCGGCCCGGCGGCGCCTTCATCGGCGCCACCCTCAACCGCACCCTGCGCGCTTTCGCGCTGGCCGTCGTCGGCGCCGAATACATCCTGCGCTGGCTGCCGCGCGGCACCCATGACTGGCGCAAATTCGTGCGCCCGTCGGACTTCGTCCTGGGGCTGCGCCGCAACGGCTTCGAGGTGACGGAGCTCACCGGGCTCGGCTACAATATTTTGAACAGCAAATGGGAGTTGTCGCCGGACCTCGAGGTAAATTATATGATTATGGCGATAAAGCATTGAAGCCTTTGTCATTGCGAGGCGCATGGCGCCGCGGCAATCTCGCTGGGATTGCTTCGCCGGCCTGCGGCCTCCTCGCAATGACGAACCCGGTTCGGTAGTGTCGCATTTTGACGTTGCAGTGGCGCGGTGCGTGCTTCGAGACGCGCCCTATCGGGCGCTCCTCAGCATGAGGATGTTCTTGATGGCATTAAGAAAAAATCCTCATCCTGAGGTGCCTCGCGCAGCGAGGCCTCGAAGGACGCGGGACGGCTGCCCGAGGCAAAGCGATACACTACCCCCCGGTTCGGAGGCCTCAACTGTCCGGCGAGATCCACGGGATCCGGCCGAACTCGATCCCCTCTTCGGCGAGTTCGCGCGATTCCTTCTCGCTCGCCTCGCCATAGATGCCGTGCGCCTCGGCCTCGCCGTTGTGGATGCGCCGCGCCTCTTCGGCAAAGCGCTCGCCGACATAGTCGCAATGCGTCTCGACTTGCCGGCGCAGCGCCAGCAACGCCGCGCGCAGCCGGGCCGGCGACATCTCGCTTGCGCCCGCCGCGCGCGAACGCGTCAGCCGCGGCGCCATCACGGCCTTGTCGACCGCGTCGTCACCGCATTGCGGGCAGCTGATCTCGCCGCCCTCGCGCTGCGCCTCGAAGCTCTCGCCATCGCGAAACCAGGCCTCGAACTCGTGCCCGGCGGCGCAGCGGAGACTGAAAACGATCATCGCCTGCAACTCCCGAACGGGTTTATACCCGTCTGCGGTTATTTCGCAATTAACGATCGAGATTGCTAGGCTGGCGCGATGCCGATCGCCGAGCTTGTCCCCTCGCCGTGGGTCGAGCGGTTTCTGCCGCTGATCCGCGCCGGCGGGCTGGCGCTCGATGTCGCGGCCGGCGCCGGCCGGCACGTTCGGCTGCTGCGCGAGGCCGGCTTCTCGGTGTGCGCGCTCGATCGCGACATCTCGGGCCTGCGCGGCTTGGCGGGGCCGGGCTGCGAGGTGCGCGAACTCGATCTCGAGAGCGGCGCCGGCATCGCGCTCGGCGGCCCCTATGACGGGATCGTCGTGACGAATTATCTGCATCGCCCGCTTTTTCCCGCCATCGCGAGCGCGCTGACGCCGGGCGGGGTCCTCCTCTACGAGACCTTCGCGGTCGGCAACGAGCGCCTCGGGCGGCCGAAGAACCCCGATTTCCTGTTGCGCCCGGGCGAGCTTCTCGCGGCCTTTGCCTCTCTCACGGTCGTCGCCTACGAGGCGGGCGAAGTCGGCCGCCCGCGGCCGGCCGTCATCGAGCGCCTCGCCGCCGTCAACGGCCCGTTGGGGCGGCTGCCGCAGGCGGGCGATGTGGGCGCTACTCGGCGGCAAGCGGACGGGAGCGCGGCGGCGGCTTCGTGAACGGCCGGTCGTGGGCGAGCGAGGGCACCATGCGGCGCGCCTCGGCGATGCGCGCCGGCTCGATCGTCGCGCTGACGACGCCGGCCCCCTCGCCGCCGTCGGCCAAAACCTCGCCCCACGGCGCGACGATCAGCGAATGGCCGTAGCTCCGGCGCCCGCCGACATGCTCGCCCCATTGCGCCGGCGCGAAGACGAAGCAGCCGGTCTCGATGGCGCGCGCCCGCAGCAGCACCCGCCAATGCGCTCTTCCGGTCGGCACGGTGAAGACCGAGGGGATCGAGAGAAAATCGGCGCCGGCTTGCGCCAGCGCGCGGTAGAGATGCGGGAAGCGCAGATCGTAGCAGACGCTCATGCCGAGGACGCCCCACGGCGTCGCGGCGAGCTGGGCGCGGCCGCCCGGACGGTAGGCGCCGCTCTCGCGGTAGCTCTCGCCGCCCGGCAGATCGACGTCGAACATGTGGATCTTGTCGTAGCGGGCGGTGATCGCGCCCTCGCGATCGATCAGGAACGAACGGTTGGCCAGCCGCTTTTCGCCCTCGTCGAGGCCCGCCTCGCCCGCGGGATCGATGACGAGCGAGCCGACGAGCAGCCACAACCCCAGCTCGCGCGCGAGCCCGCGAAAGGCGGCGAGCGCCGGGTCGCCGGCCTCAGGGCGCGCCGTCTCGCGCCGCGCCCTGCCGGTCGCGATGAAGTTCGTGACTTCCGGCGTCAGCACGAAATCCGCGCCTTCCTCGCGCGCCCGCCGGATCAGCTGCGAGACGACCGCGATGTTGGGCCCGGGATCGGGGCCGGCGGTGAACTGGATGCAGGCGGCGGTGAAGGGCTCGCTCATTCTTGCCTCGCCAGTTTCTCGTCGAGCCGGCCCGAGCGGTCGAGCGCGGCGAGCTCGTCGCTGCCGCCGATGTGCTCGCCGTTGATGAAGATCTGCGGCACGCTGGTGCGGCCGCCGGCGCGGGCCACCATCTCGCGGCGGCGGCCGGGCTCCTCCTCGACGTCGATATCGCTGAAATCGACCCCCTTGTTGCGAAGGAGCGCGCGGGCCCGCATGCAATAGGGGCACCAGGAGGTCGTGTACATCTCGACATGCGCCATCGCGAACCGCCGCGCCGGGAAGGTTGCGCCGATTATGCCCCGGC
>DASYYD010000242.1:0-18537 GCA_035934195.1 Allostellaceae bacterium
CAGCCTGTCGGAGACATAGCCGAAGAAGCAGCTCGAGATGAACGTCATCACGTTCGCGAGCGCGATCGGCAGGGCCACCGAGCCCGGGCTGAAATGCAGGTCCCGCTGCAGATGCGTCGCGAACAGGCCGAAGACCGTGTAGTAGGTCACGAACCCGCTGCCCATCCATAAGCATGCCGTCAGCGTGTTCGGCAGCACGCGCAGGCGGAAGATCTGCAGCAGCGGCAGGCGGAATTCCTGCTGCTGCAGGCGCTGTTTCTGCCGGTTCTCCTTCCACACCTCGGGTTCCTTGACGAATTTGCGGACATAGAGAACGACGAGGGCGGGCGCGATGCCGATCCACAGCATGCCGCGCCAGCCGATCGCGTTGTAGAAGAGCCCGAAGACGGCGCTCGACAAGAGGAAGCCCAGCGCCCAGGAACCTTGCAGCATGCCGCTCATGAAGCCGCGCGAGCGGGCCGGCCAGGACTCCATCGCGAGCGCCGCGCCGGCCGGCCACTCGGCCTCCATGCCGATGCCCAGGAGGGCGCGAAACAGGAAGAGGAACCAGAAAGTCGGCGAGAAGCCGGCGATGAAGTTGCACACCGAATACCACAGGATCGAGATCATCAGCGGCGTCTTGCGCCCGACCCGGTCGGCGAGCCAGCCCGACGCGGTCGCCCCCAACAGCCGCAGCCACAACGTCACCGTGAACACCGCCAGCACGTCGACGAGCGGCACCCCGAAATACTTCGAGATCGGCACCATGATCAGAAGGAAGATCGTGAAGTCGAAAGCGTCGAGCGTCCAGCCGAGCCAGGCCGCGACCCAGGCGAGCCATTGGTCCTTGGTCGGCTCCTTCCACCATGGGATCGCCGACAGTCGAGGTTCTGCCGCTGCTGTCGCCATGCCGTTTCCTCCTGCAAAGTCGTGTTTTGACGGTTGCCGGACGCATAGCATGACGATCGCAGGAATTACAACTGCGCCGTTTTAGAAGTAGTCCTTTAACTAAACCTAAATCCATCCTCATTCGCCGAACGGCGTTGCGAACGCGGACGCGAAAAAGCCCCTCCCGGCGCTACCGCCGAGAGGGGCTTTCTTGTACCTCCCAACCCCGGGAAATTGCCCGGGGGTCGGCCGGAGCCGCGCTAGACGACGACGAGATCCGGCACCATCACGGTGCCCTTCGTCTCCGGGCCGAACACCAGCGACAGGATGAAATTGGTGAGGCCGAAGATCGTGCCGATCAGCATCGGTATGGCAAAGCCCAGATGCCAAGTGACCGCAAAATAGGTCAAGATCGGCGCCGTCAATCCGCCGAAGATCGCCCCCTGGTGATAGCAGAAGGCGGTCGCCGTGGCGCGGATTTCGGTCGGGAACCGTTCGTTGAGATAGCTCGGGACCTGGCCGTACATGCCGCCGCCGGCGCACACGCCCTGCAGCATGAAGGCGCCGACGATCAGCGGGAAGCTGGTGCTGAAGAGGTAGATCGGGGCGAGCGGCAGGCCGAGCACCGCCGGGATGATCATCGCCCAGCGCCGGCCGATCCTGTCCGACACGTATCCCCAACCCGAACTCGCGAGGAAGACGAGGAAGTTGGCCGCCACCAGCGGCGCCGCGACCAGGGCCGGGCTCAACCCCAAATCCTTTTGCAGGTGTGTCGCGAACAAGACGTTGATCGAGTAGTAGGTGACGAACCCCGCCGCCTGGAACCAGCAGGCGGTCGCCGTGTTGCCGAGGACGGCGGGCTTGAAGATCATGAGGAGCGGCGCCTTGGCCTCGCGTTTCTCGACGCGTTGCCGGCGGCGGTTCTCGACCCACACCGGCGGCTCCTTGACAAAGATGCGGACATAGATGATGGCGAGCGCCGGCGCGATGCCGATCCAGAGGAGGCCGCGCCAGCCGATCGTATTGTAGAGCAGGCCATAGAGCGCGCTCGAGGCGAGGAAGCCGAGCCCCCAGGAGCCTTGCAAGACGCCGCTCATGAAGCCGCGCGAGCGGATCGGCCAGGTCTCCATCGCCAGAGCCGCACCGGCCGGCCACTCCGCTCCCATGCCGAAACCCAGGAGGGCGCGGAACAGAAAGAGGAACCAGAAGGTCGGCGAAAAGCCGGCGATGAAGTTGCACACCGAGTACCAGGCGATCGAGATCATCAGCGGCGTCTTGCGCCCGACCCGATCGGCGAGCCAGCCGGAGCAGACCGCGCCCACGAGCCGCATCCACAGCGTGACCGTAAAGACGACCGTGACGTCGGTCAGCGGCACGTGGAACGTCTGCGAGATCGGCACCATGATCAAAAGGAAGATCGTGAAGTCGAAGGCGTCGAGCGTCCACCCGAGCCAAGCGGCGCCGAAGGCGTACCACTGGTCCTTGGTCGGCTCTTTATACCAGGGGATGTTATTGCCGGTGTCGACGGCCGTCGCCATGGGTCACCTCTCCATTCAAAACCGGCTCCCTAAGTGGAGCCTTGCGGCAACCGTAGCGTCGTGATGCGAGAATGTCTCCCATTTTTTTGAGCCGTCGAAATGTGGCCGGGCACGACGAAGGGCCTCTCCGGCGCAGCTGCCGGAGGGGCCCTCGTACCGGCGGCGGCCTGCTCAGGCGACCTGAAGCTCGGCGATCAGCTCCTTGCCCTTCGTCTCCGGGCTCACGAGGAGCGCGATGACGACACTGACCGCCGCCGCGCAGGTCCCGACGAGCATCGGGATGACGAGCCCGAGATTGTAGTTGACGGCAAAATAGGTCAGCACCAGAGGGACGAAGCCGCCGAAAATGGCCCCCTGGTGATAGCAGAACGCGCTCGCCGTCGCCCGCACCTCGGTCGGGAAGCGTTCGGACAGATAGCTCGGCAGCTGGCTGTAGAGCGCGCCGCCGAACGCCCCCTGCACGACGAAGCCGACCGTGATCCAGCCGAAGTTGGTCGTGAGCAGGTAAGCCGGGGCGAGCGGCACCGCGATCGCCGCCGGGATGATCATCGCCCAGCGGCGGCCGAGAACGTCGCCGACCCAGCCCCAGAACCCCATCGCCGCGAAACCGACGAGGTTGAACAGCAGGAACGGCGTCGCCACCAGCGCCGGGCTGAGGCCCAGATCCTTTTGCAGATGGGTCGCGAACAACGCCGTCAGCGAGTAGTAGAGGACGAAATTGCTCGCCATCCACCAGCACGCGGTCAGCGTGTTTCCCAACAGCCCGGGTTTGAAGATGTTGATCAGCGGCGCCCGCACCTCACGGTTCTGGGCGCGCTGGAGGCGGCGGTTCTCCGCCCAGATCGGGGGCTCTTTGACGTAGCGCCGCACATAGAACACCGACAGCGCCGGCAGCACCCCTACCCACAACATGCCGCGCCAACCGATTGAGTTGTAGAGCACTCCGTAGATGAGGCTCGACAGCGCGAAGCCGATGCCCCAGGAGCCCTGCAACACCCCGCTCATGAAGCCGCGCGAGCGGATCGGCCAGCTCTCCATTGCGAGCGCCGCCCCGGCCGGCCACTCCGCCCCCATGAAGATGCCGAGCAACGCGCGGAAAACGAACAGGAACAACAGCCCCGGCGAAAACCCGGCGATGAAGTTGCACGCCGAGTAGCCGAGGATCGAGATCATCAGCGGGATCTTGCGCCCGACGCGGTCGGCCAGCCAACCGGAGGCCACGGCGCCGATCAGGCGCATCCACAAGGTCACCGTCAGCACGAAGGCGACGTCGGTCAGCGGCACGCCGAACTCCTTGGAGATCGGCAGCATGATCAGGAGGAAGACGGTGAAGTCGAACGCGTCGAGCGTCCACCCCAGCCACGCCGCCCACCACGCGTACCACTGCTCCTTGGTCGGCTCTTTATACCAGGGAATATTGGTGTCGACGGCCGCCGCCATGGGTCACCTCTCCGTTCAGCGCGGCTCCTTCCGAGGAGCCTTGCCCGCGATTTTAAACTATAGAGGTGAGTATGTCCCAATGATTTTCCCGATAAATCTATCGCACCCTTCGCCGGCCTTGCGGGCGCGGCCCGCCGCCAAGCCCCATCTCGCAGTTGCCAGCGAACTGCACGAGAATTGCAGGGGCTTACGCCACGTTTTCGATAGGCACCGAGCGGATGACTGAGAGGCCTCCGGCAACGGCCGAAAGCGGCGAGGAAAGCCTCGTTCCGGCGCTGCTCGGCGCGGGCGAGGCATGGCGCCGGACGCTCTGGGCCATGGTCGGCATCCAATTCGTCATGACGATGTCGTTCTCGATGCTGAGCCCGATCATGCCGCTCTTTTTGCCCGAGCTCGGGGTTGCCGGGGCGAGCGCGGTCGATTTCTGGGCCGGGCTGCTGGCCGGGGTCACCTCCTTCGTCGCCGCCTTCGTGTCGCCGCTCTGGGGCCGCGTCGCCGATCGGCACGGCCGCAAACTGATGCTGCTGCGCTCGAGCTTTGCGATCGCCATGTTCACCGCGCTGATGGGGATCGCGCAGAACGTCTGGCAGTTTCTCGCCTTCCGCGCGCTGATGGGCGCCTTCGCCGGATTTTCCGCCGCCGCCATCGCGCTCGTCGCGAGCCAAGCCCCCGAAGGCCGGCTCGGCTTCGCGCTCGGCTGGCTCAGTACCGGCCAGCTCGTCGGCTCCCTCGTCGGCCCGATCATCGGCGGCCTGTTGGCCGACGCGACCGGCAGCTACCGCATCCCGTTCTACTGCACCTCGGCGATGATCCTCGTCGCGATGGGCCTCGTCGGCATCGGCGTCAACGAGCGTTTCGTGCGGCCGCCGCGGACGCGCGGCGACCGCTCGATCGTGTCCGGCCTCTTGGCGCTCGCCCGCTCGCCGGGCCTCATCGCCCTCTTTTTCGTGCTGCTGATGGCGCAGTTCGGGGTGCGCACGGTGCAGCCGGTGGTGACGCTATACGTCAAGGAGATGGTCGGCGCGCGCCCCGACCTCGCGACCCTCTCCGGCATCGCCTTCTCGGTGACGGGGCTCGCCGATCTGATCGCCTCGCCGTTTCTCGGCAAGCGCAGCGACGTCATCGGCTATCGCCGGGTGCTGCTCATTTGCCTTTGCGGCGCGACCTTGACGACATTGCCGCAGGCCTTCGCCGGCGATTACTGGGTCTTCACCGCCGAGCGCTTTGCCGTCGGCCTCTTCATCGGCGGCGTCTTGCCGACCGCCAACGCGCTGGTCGGCCGGCTCGTGCCGCCCGCCGAGCGCGGCAGCGTCTACGGCATGACCTCGTCGGCGATGTTCCTCGGCAATTCATTGGGGCCGCTGTCGGGCGGCATCGTGGCGGCCGCCTTCGGGCTCAACTGGGTCTTCCTGGTGACCGCCTTGGTCCTCGCGCTCAACCTCCTCTGGGTCTACCTGCGCGTCCCGGAACTCGCCGAGGCCGGGGAAAAGACCTGATCTTTTCCGGCGCCCGTCGTCGTGCGAAGCTGCGCACCCGGACAAGCGCGAGGGAGGGGCGGCGATGCGGCTCGGCTATATCGGTTTGGGCAATATGGGGGGCGCGCTCGCCCGCCGGCTGCTGCGCGAGCACAGCTTGCGCGTCTACGATCTGCGCCCCGAGATCGTCACTCGCTTCGCCGAAGCGGGTGCGGTGCCGACGCAGAACGCGCAGGCGCTTGCCCGCGAATCGGACCTCGTGATGACCTGCCTGCCGACCTCGGCGCAGGTGCGCGACGTGCTGTTCGGCGAGGGCGGCGTCGCCGAAGTGCTGCGGCCGGGGCAGATCGTCGCCGACATGACGACGGGCGACCCGGCCGAGACGCGCGCGATGGCGGCGCGGCTCGCCGAGAAGGGGGTGACGATGGTCGACGCGCCGGTCAGCGGCGGCCCGCACGGGGCGAACGCCGGCACGATCGCGATCATGGTCGGCGCGCCCTCCGAGATCTACGAGCGCCTGCACCCGATCTTCGCGACGATCAGCCCCAACATCTTTCATACCGGCGATGTCGGCACCGGGCATGTCATGAAGCTCGTCAACAACGTCATCAGCGCAGGTGTGCGGGCGGTCACCTTCGAGGCGCTGGCGATGGGGATCAAGAGCGGATTGAGCCTCGAGACCTGCACCCGCGTCCTGCAAAAGGGCAGCGCCCGCAGCGCCACCACCGAACTGGCGCTGCCGAAGCTGATGCAAGGCGATTTCTCGGTCTCCTTCACCTTGGGGCTGATGCACAAGGATGTGCGGCTCGCCACCAAGCTCGGAGGCGACAGCAACACCCCGATGATCCTCGCCAATACGGTGCGCGAGATGTTTCAGGAGATCATCAACGAGCGCGGCGCCGACAAGGACGTCTCGGAGCTCGTCAAACTGTTCGAGCGGCACGCGCAGACCCAGATCGTGCCCAATCGCGGCTGAGAGAATGAGCGAAATGACGCCGCAGATTCGCCTTGCGAATTTCCCCTTGCCCGGACTTGTTCCGGCCATCCACGTCTCTTCGCTCGCTCGTGGATGGCCGGGCCACGCCCGGCCAAGGCGGCTGGTTGTTGGTGCGATCGGTGCCGGCGCAGCCGGGTGGCCCCTATGCTGATCGCGCAACTGACCGACACCCACATCACGCCGCCGGGAAAGCTCGCCTACGGCGTCGTCGATACCGCCGCCTATCTCGCGCGCGCCGTCGCCGAGATCGAGGCGCTCCTGCCTCGGCCCGATCTCGTCGCGCTGACGGGCGATCTCGTCGACAAGGGGACAGCCGAGGAATACGAGCTGTTGCGCGCCCTCCTCGCGCCCTTGTCGATGCCGTTCTTCGCGATCCCCGGAAATCACGACAGCCGCGAGGCGATGCGCGCGGCTTTCGCCGGCGACGGCTACCTGCCGCGCGAGGGCTTTCTCGACTTCACGGTCGAGGATTGGCCGTTGCGCATCATCGGGCTCGACACGCTGGTGCCGGGCGCGGGCGGCGGCACGCTCAGGGGCGAGCAGCTGCGCTGGCTTGCCGGCAGTCTCGCCGCCGCGCCCGATCGGCCGAGCGTCATCCTGATGCACCACCCGCCGTTTCGCACCGGATTCGCGGCGATGGACAGGATCGGCCTTTCCGGGAGCGCCGAACTCGCCGAGATCGTGCGCGCCCATGTCTCGGTCGAGCGCATCCTCTGCGGCCACCTGCACCGCGCGATCGACAGCCGTTTCGCCGGCACCGTCGCCGGCACCGCGCCGAGCACGGCGCACCAGCTGCTGCTCGATCTCGAGCCGGACTCGCCGTCGAGCCATTTCGTCATGGAGCCGGCCGGCTATCAGCTGCACCGCTGGGATGCGGCGGGCGGGCTCGTCACCCACACCGCCGTCGTCGGCGCTTATCCCGGCCCCTACCCCTTTACCGGCGTGGCATGGTTGCGATAGGCCTCTCGCCGGTGCGACATGCCGTGCGGCGAGAGGCCCGGCAGCGCCGGCGCATAAACCGAGCGGCGGCGTACCGCGCGCGCGGCCTGCGGCTTTGCATAGATCTGCTTTGTCGCCTCGACCAGCACGACCCCGGCGACGGTGGGAAACCAGCGTTTGCCGATGCGCTCCCAGGCCGGCGCCGAGCGCAGCATCACGCGGCTCTTCGCCGGCGGAATGAAGAGCGCGGTGTCCGAGCCGACCGGCGTGAACAGCTCGTCGCGCAGCAACTGCGAAAGCTGCGCCATCGTATAGGGCCGGCCATAGCCGAACGGCGTGCGCTCGAGCCGGGCCCAGATGCCGCGGCGGTTCGGCGCGACGATCAGGAGCCGCCCGCCGCCGGCCAAGACGCGCCACACCTCCTTCAGCATCGGGCGCACCTCTTCGCTCGTTTCGAGGGCATGCACGAGCAGCACCCGGTCGAGCGAATAATCGGCGAAGGGCAATTCGCCCTCGTCGGCGAGCGCGACGACGTTGCGCCCGTCGGGCGGCCAGCCGAGGACGCCGAGCGAGGCCGGCATCAGCGCCAAGGTGCGCTCTGTCTCGGCCGAGATCGCCGACAGAAAGGGCGTCGCATAGCCGACGCCGAGGAGCCGCATCCCCGCGAGATCGGGCCACACCCGGCGAATCGCGTGGCGGATCATGCGCCGGGCGATCTGTCCGAGCCCGGTGCGGTAGAAATCCCTGAGATCGACGACATCGGACGCCATTGCACCATTTTAGATCGTAATCGGCTCATCTGGGGAGACGAAGGATGATGAAGCTGCGCCACAGCCCGGCTTCGCCCTTCGTGCGCAAGGTCATGGTGGTCGCGCACGAATTGGGCCTCGCGGGAGGGGTGGAGATCGTGCCGACGAACGTGTCGCCGACGGCCGGGAACGACGCGCTCGCGCCCGACAACCCGCTGATGAAGGTGCCGAGCCTGACCTGCGAGGACGGCACCGTCCTCTACGATTCGCCGGTCATCTGCGAATATCTCGACGAGCTGGCAGGCGGCCACCGTTTCTTCCCAGCGCCCGGCGCCGCCCGCTGGCGGGCATTGCGCCAGCAGGCGCTCGCCGACGGCATTCTCGAAGCGCTGATCCTCACCCGTTACGAGAGCCTGCGGCCGCAGGAGAGGCGATGGGCGGACTGGACGGATGGCCAGATGGGCAAGGCGCATCAGGGCCTCGCCGCCCTCGAGCGCGAGGATCTGTCGGGCCCGCCGACGATCGGAGGGGTCGCCGCCGGCTGCTGCCTCGGCTACCTCGATTTCCGCTTTCCCGAGGATGGCTGGCGCGCCCGGCAGCCGCGCCTTGCCGGCTGGTATGAGGACTTCGCCGCGCGGGCGTCGATGCAGGCGACCGCACCGCCCAAGGGATGACGCGAGCGCCCTTCAACCGAGCGCTTCGGCGGGGAGCGATCGCAGATCGCCGGCTCTCGTGAGCGGCGCCGGCGCGCCCTCCGGCGGCGTCATGCCGAGGCGGTCGTGCCAGAAGGTGGCGAGCCCGACGCGTGCCGTGCCGGCGAGGTCGTAGGCGGAGCCGGCGACGAAGAGACAGCGCTCTCGCTCGACGCCGATCTCTGCGATGGCAAGCCGGTATGGCGCCGGGTCGGGTTTGTAGAAGCCGGCGCGCTCGGCCGTCACGACGGTGCGGAACGGTACCTCCAGACGGGCGGCGGCGAGCCGCCCGAGCGCCTCGGAGCAGTTGGTGACGATGCCGAGAGAAAGGCCCGCGCGGACCAGCTCGCGCAATACCGCCGTCGCCTCCGGCCACGGCGCGATCTCGCCGTAGCGGGCCGCAAGCTCGCCGGCAAGGCGCGGCGAGAGGCCCGCCGCGACGGCGGCTTCGGCGACCAGCGCCTCATAGGGGCGATACTGCCCGGTCGCGTAGGTGAGGCGCAGATAGGCCGCCCGCCAGCGCCGCCCGGCATCCGCATCGCCGGCGACGCCGTTCCACAGCGCGGGGCTGTCGAGCAGCGCCGTCAACAGATCGAAGAGGACGGCGTCCCAGCGGCGCGGCATCGCGCGCCGTCAATACATGTGCTGGCCGCCGTTGATCGACAATGTCGAGCCGGTGATGAAGCCGGCTTCGTCGGCGACGAGGAAGAGGACGCCGCGGGCGATCTCCTCGGCGTGCCCCAAGCGGCCGACCGGGATGCGGGCGACGATCTTTTCGAGCACGTTCGCCGGCACCGCGCGCACCATGTCGGTGTCGATGTAGCCCGGCGCGATGGCGTTGACCGTGATGCCGCGCGCTGCGCCCTCCTGCGCCAGCGCCTTCGTGAAGCCGTGGATGCCGGATTTGGCGGCGGCGTAGTTGACCTGGCCGTATTGCCCGGCCTGGCCGTTGATCGAGCCGATGTTGACGATGCGCCCGAATTTGCGCTCGCGCATCCCGTCGATGACGAGCCTCGACATGTTGAAGCACGAGCTGAGGTTCGTCTGGATGACCGCGTTCCACTCTTCGAAGCTCATCCGCTGCAAGGTCGCGTCGCGGGTGATGCCGGCATTGTTGACGAGGACCTCGATCGGCCCCAGGGCCGCCTCGATCGCCTTGACGCCCTCGGCGCAGGCGGCGAAATCGGCGACGTCGAACCTGAAGACCGCGATTCCGGTCTCCTGCGAGAAGGCGCGCGCCTTGGCGTCGTCGCTGCCGTAGCCGGCGGCGACGCGATAGCCGCTGTCCCTCAGCGAGACGGCGACGGCGCGGCCGATGCCGCGCGTGCCGCCGGTCACCACCGCCACCCGAGCCATGCGTTCCTCCCTTGCCTCGTCATTGCGAGCGTAGCGACGCAATCTCGATCAAAAACGCTGCGGTATCGAGATTGCTTCGTCGCTGCGCGCCTCGCAATGACGCCAAATACGCGCGGCCGGGCTCAGTCGCGCGCGACGCACATCGCAATTCCCATGCCGCCGCCGATGCACAGGGTGGCGAGGCCCTTTTTCGCGTTGCGCCGCTGCATCTCGTAGAGCAGCGTCACCAGCACCCGCGCTCCCGAGGCGCCGATCGGATGGCCGAGCGCGATGGCGCCGCCGTTGACGTTGACCTTGTCCGTATCCCAGCCGAGATCCTTGTTGACGGCGCAGGCCTGCGCGGCAAAGGCCTCGTTCGCCTCGACGAGGTCGAGGTCGTCCTTCGACCAGCCGGCCTTTTTGAGCGCCATGCGGCTCGCCGGGATCGGGCCCGTGCCCATGATCGCCGGGTCGACCCCCGCGGTCGCCCAGGAGACGATGCGGGCGAGCGGCTCGAGCCCGCGCTGTTGCGCCGCCGCCGCTGTCATCAGCACCACCGCCGCCGCGCCGTCGTTGATGCCGGAGGCGTTGCCGGCGGTCACCGTGCCGTTCTTGTCGAAGGCCGGGCGCAGCTTTGCGAGCACCTCGACCGTCGTGCCGTGCTTTGGGTATTCGTCGGCGTCGACGACGACCTCGCCGCGCCGCGTCTCTATTCGGACCGGCACGATCTCGTCCTTGAAGCGGCCCTCCTTCTGCGCCGCCTCGGCCTTTGCCTGCGAGCGGGCGGCGAAACGATCCTGCTCCTCGCGCGTGATCTGCCAGCGCTGCGCGACGTTCTCGGCCGTGTTGCCCATGTGATAGCCGTTGAAGGCGTCCCACAGGCCGTCGCGGATCATCGTGTCGACGAGCTGCGCGTCGCCCATCTTGACGCCGCCGCGCAAATGGATGCAGTGCGGCGCCTGGCTCATGCTCTCCTGCCCGCCGGCGACGACGATGTCGCTGTCGCCGCCGCGGATCGCCTGGTAGCCGAGCGCGACAGCGCGCAGCCCCGAGCCGCACAGCTGGTTGACGCCGTAGGCCGTGACCTCGAAGGGGATGCCGGCCGCGACGGCGGCCTGGCGCGCCGGGTTCTGACCCTCGCCGGCGGCGAGGATCTGCCCCAGGATCACCTCCGACACCTCCTTGGGCTCGATCCGGGCGCGCCGCATCGCCTCGGCGATCGCGACCTCGCCGAGCTTGTGCGCGGGTAGGCTGCCGAGCCCGCCGTTGAAGGCACCGACCGCGGTGCGGGCGGCGCTGGCAATCACGATGTCGCTCATCGAAGAGTTCTCCTGCGGCGGTTTTCCGTCTCAATGTGGGCCGTTCCAGCCGAGTGTAAAAGCGCCCGCGTCAGCCTGTCCAGGCGAGCGCGCCTCAGGCGGCGCGGGCGAGGCCCGCGAGCCAGTCGGCCACCGGCGTCCACAACAGCGCGGGCGCGCGCGCCGCCGCCATCATCCCGACATGCCCGAGCGGCGGGCGCAATATGCTCGCGCCCTTGAGCTTCTCGCCAAGCGCCGCCGCCGAGCCGGGCGGCACGATGCGGTCGCGGGCCGGCAACACGACAAGGGCCGGCCGGTCGAAACCGGCGGGCCGGACAAGCTCGCCCCCGACCCGCCACAAGCCGCAGCCGGGCGCGTTGTCGCCGTACCACGAGCGCGCGCATTCGCGCGCCACGGCCGAAGCAAGCGGCACCCCGTCGTTGATCCAATCCTCGAGCGCGACAAAGGTCCGCGCCGCCTCTCCAGCCGGGTCGAGTTGCGCGAAGCGGCGAAACTTTCGTTGCGCGAGAAAAGGGTCGAGGAGGAAAAACAGCGCTTGGATCAATTCGATCGGCCAGGTGTCGGCGGCGCCGCAGCAAACCGACAACCAGTCGGCAAGGGACCCGAGCAGCCGCGCCTGCTCGGCGCGCTCGGCATGAAAATCCCAAGGCGTGGCGAAAAGCGCGAGGCCGGCGATCCTGTCCTGCCGGCGCAGCGCCAACGCCAGCGCCAAGAGGCCGCCCATGCAGTAGCCGAGAACGGCGAGCGGCCCTCCGGCAAGCGCCGCCGCCGCCGCGAACGCCGAGTCGAGCCGTCCGCCGATGTAATCGCCGAGGCCAAAGCCGCGCTCGGCGGCGCCCGGGGCGCCCCAATCGACGACGAGCGGCCGCAGCCCCGCTGCCGCGAGGTGCCGCAGAAAGCTGCGCTCCGGCAAGAGGTCGAGGACATGGAAACGGTTGATCAGCGAGGGGACGACGAGGACCGGGAATCCCTCGCCCTTCGCGCCGTAGTCGAGGAGCCGCGTCGTGCCGGCGCGCCAGCGCACCGGCAGCATTCCGCGAGCCCGGCGATAGGGGTGCCGGCGATAGGCTTCGAGCCCCTCGAGATACGATTCGGCGTCAGCCGCGATCGCGCGGTCGAGCGCGTGCGCGACCCGCGGGTAGCCGAGCGCGTCGATTTCTTGCGACAGCGCCGCGAGGCGACTTCCCTGCCGGCTCGACGGCAGCGAGAGCCGCCTCAACTCGGGCAAGGCGGCGCGCGAGCTCAGCCACAGCAGCGTCGCGCCCGCCAGATGCGCCGGCAGCGGGCGCGGCGCCAGGCGACGGTCGGGGCTTCCCGGCCGGAGCATCAGCCGCGATCCCGACGCCGGCCATCCAGCCGGCGAGCCATCGCCGCAGCATTTCGCTGCCGCCCGGGTCGGCCAGCAGCGCTGCCAGGTATTCCTCCCACAGTGCGAGGTAGCGGCGGGCAAGTTCTTCGGCGTCCGTCATCGCCCCCACCCGAAGCGGTCCGGCCGGCGGCCGGCCGACTTTGCAGCGCGACTGCAAAATCGCGATAGTGTTGTAAGATAGCACTTTCCCCGAGGCGAGACAGCGCGCCCATGAGCACTCCCGAGGACGGCAAAGCGAGCGGCGGCAAGCCGGTCATCGTCAAGAAATACGCCAACCGCCGCCTCTACAATACGGCGACGAGCAGCTACGTGACGCTCGAGGATCTCGCGAAGATGATCAAGAAGGGCGGGGAATTCGTCGTTTACGACGCCAAAACGGGGGAGGACATCACGCGTCCCGTGCTGACGCAAATCATCGTCGAGGAAGAGCAGAAGGGGCAGAACCTGTTGCCGATCAGCTTCCTGCGCCAGCTGATCAGCTTTTACGGCGACAGCATGCAGTTCCTGGTGCCCGGCTATCTCGAACAGGCGATGCTCGCTTTCGCGCGCAACCAGGAGCAGATGCGCAAGAGCCTGCAGGATACCTTCGGGATTTTCCCGTTCAGCCAGTTCGAGGAGATGGGCAAGCACAACATGGCGCTGTTCGAGCGCGCCTTCAAAATCTTCGCGCCTTATGCCCGCGAGGAGAAATCGGCCGCCGCCCCGGAGGCGCCGACCGAGACCGGCGACGACCCGCGCCTGAAACGGCTCGAGGCGCAGATCGACCAGCTGACGCGGCAGCTCGAGGAACTCGGCCGCGGCCGGCGCGACGGCTGAGGAGCGGCGGCGCTACAACGCGGCGGAGCGGCGCCGGGCAGCGGGCGAGGCGGTCGCCGCCTCGGCGAGCCACGGCCGTTCGAAGCTCGGCCGGCCGATGTGGTAGCCTTGCAGATAACCGATGCCCTCGGCGCGAAGGATCGCCGCATCCTCGGGGTTTTCGACGCCTTCGGCCACCGTCGCCAGGCCGAAGCCTTTGGCGAGTCCCAGGAGATGCCGCAGAAAGACCCGGTTCTCCGGGCTCGACGCCAGGTTGCGGATGAACGAGCGGTCGATCTTGACGGTGTCGACCGCAAGGTTCTGCAGATGCCGCAGCGAGGTGTGGCCTGCGCCGAAATCGTCGAGCGCGACCCGGCAGCCGCATTCGCGCAGCGCGCTGACGAAGTGGATCGCCCCTTCGATGTCGTAAAGCGCCGCGGTCTCGGTGATCTCGACGACGAGGCGAGAGGCGAAATCCGGTCGCTTGCGCAACTGCGACATCAGCGCGCGCAGCCAGGGCCGGTCGGCCGCGGTCAGGCCGGAGACGTTGCAGCCGAGCCGCACCTCGGGATCGCCCTCGAGTTCGACGACGGCCTTGTTGAGGGCATGGCGATCGATCAGGCGGATCAGTCCGGCCTGTTCGACGGCGGCGACGAATTCCTCGGCGGCGACCGCCCGCCCATCCGTTTCCCGCATGCGCAGCAGACACTCGTAATAGTCGACATTCCCGGTAGCCGCGGAGACCACCGGCTGGAACGCGAAAAACAGACGGTCCTGCACGAGCGCCCGCTGCACGTTGCGGCCGATCGCCTCGCTGCGCTGCCGCTCCTCGCGCTGCACGGCGCTCAAGCGATAATGGGCGTAGCAGTCGCGCTCGGCGCCCTTCGCCTCGGCGAGCGCTGCCTCGGCGCGGGTGATCACCTGCTGCGACGTCGTCCCGTGGTCGCGGCACGACGCGCCGCCGACCGATACCGTGACCGCGACCGGCCCGGGCGCGGTCTCGACCGGCGAAGAGCGGACTGCCATTAGGATCCGCTCGCCGGTCACGCGCGCATCCTCGGCCGTGCACTGCGCCACCAATACCCCGAAACGATCGCCGCCGAGCCGGCCGACGACATCGGTGACGCGGACGCACAGATCGAGCCGACGGCCGATTTCGATCAGCACCGCGTTGCCCGCTTCCCGGCCGTATGAAGTGTTGATCGCTGCCATATTGTCGACGCCGACGCACAGGAAGGCTGCCGGCACCTCGCTGCGCTGGCTGTCGGCGATGGCGCGGTCGACCGCTTCGCGCAGCCGCGTCCGGTTGAAGTGTCCGGTCAGCTCGTCGTAGTTGACGAGCCGCAGCAACCGGGATTCCCGGATCCTGCGGTCGCCGACCGCGCGCAGCACGCCGGACATTCGGCGCGGTTCGCCGAAATCCGGCGCGGCCTTGCCGCGTTCCTCGATCCAGCGCAAAGCGCCGTCGCGGTCGCGCAGGCGATACTCGCAGACGAACCCGCCCGTGCCGCGCAAATGCGCCGCGAGAAGACGCTGACGATGCACGAGATCCTCGGGGAGGATATGGCGGGTGAAGGCGCTCCCCGTCTCGGGCACGGTCCCGAACCCGACGGTATCTACCGGCCCCGACCAGTCGAGCTCGTCGCTTTCTAGGTCCCAGGCGTAGGCCACGTCGCCGACGGCTTCGACGGCCACCGCCGCCGGGTCCGGATTGCGATCCTCCTCAGCCGACATCCGCCTTCGCCTCGCTTGCCCCAGGGCCGCCGCGCCGCCGCGGCGCTGCCGCCCGCAAGCTAGGAGGAGATGTATTGAGAAACTCTTAAATCCAATCTTTTTCGTCACGCCGGGGTATGCGAGACCAGAAACGGCAGCACCGCGTTGTTGAATTCGCGGGCCCGCACCTGGGTGAAGAAGTGCCCGCCGCGCGGGAATATCTTGACCTCGGCCCCGGGGATCAGGCGGGCCAGCTCCTCGGAGAAATAGGCCGGCGTCACGATGTCGTCCTCGGCGCCGATCACCAGGGTCGGCGTCCTGATGCGCGAGAGATCCTCGGTGCGGTCGAAGGCCAGGATCGCGTCGATCCGGCTCGCGACAATCTCGGCCGTGGCGAAGGAGGCGAGCTCGCGCGCTTCGGCCTGGCGCAACCGCTCGTTGTTGCGCGCGACCCACCAGCTCGGATAGAGGAACAGCGTCGCTGCCTGCAGGTAGGCGCTCGGCCCCAGGCGCTGCAGCAGTTCCTTGCGCAGCGTGTAAAGCCGCCGAAAATACGCGTCCGCCTTGGTCCAGGTGGCCGACAGCACGACCGTCGCGAGCCGGCTCGGGTGCTCGATCGCGAGAACCTGGGCGATCGCTCCGCCGGTCGAATGGCCGACGACATGCGCCCGATCGATGCGCAGCGCATCCATCAGCCCGACGACGTCGGTCGCCAATCTTTCGACAATATAGGGAACCCGGCTCGGATCGCTCTGCCCGATGCCGCGGTGGTCGTGCGTCACCACCTCGAAGCGCTTGGCAAAGGCCCCAACCTGGTCCCGCCAAAAGGACCCGAAGCCGCCGAGCCCGGACACGAACAGCACCGGGTATCCAGCCCCGTGGCGCTCGTAATAGAGCGTGCAGTCACCGATCTGGATGCGCGGCATGCTTCACGTTTCTGATGAACTGCCGGTCGGTAACACCGGCGCGGGGAGGCTGTCAAACGCGAAGCGCATGCGCGGCGCGCAGACGTGAACGGCGTTCTTGGCCGAGATTGCCGCACCGGCGCCCAAAAATTGACACATCGCCCTGGCTCAATCCGAGCGAAACCAAGCGGTTGAAGAACAATGGCAAACCTAGCGGGAACCGGCGTCAGCGAACGGCGTTTGCGCTGCGATCGACGAACGCCTAGATTTTGCCGGAACGGGGGGTGAATCGCCGACCGGGCAGCTGCCCGAAGCAAGGACGCAGCAACCCCTTCAACAGGGGGCCGGATATCGTCAGCTTATCGAGTGGAGCGCGATGAAACAGCAGGAACAGATCGTCGGGGCGCGCCTGGCAGTTGGCCGCCGCGGATCGGCGGGCGCAGGGGAGACCAGGCCGGGGCCGGCCGCAATTTCCTCGCGTCGCTCGTCGGGACGAACCCAGGATATCGACCGCCATGTCGGTGCGCGCATTCGGGAGCGCCGGATCATGCTCGGCCTGACCCAGCAGCAGCTCGCAGATCTGATCGGTGTCACCTATCAGCAGGCGCACAAATACGAGCGCGGCATCAATCGCGTCTCGGCGGGCCGGCTGTTCGAGATCGCCCAGGTGTTGAGCGTGCCGGTCAGCTACTTCTTCGACGGGCTCGACGAGCAGGGCGGCCGCGCGATCAGCCCGCGCGAACGCATGTGCCTCGAACTGGCGCGCAACTTCGCGCAGATCCCGAACGAGCGGCACCAGGAAGCCCTGAGCCAGCTCGCGCGGGTGCTCGCTTCCGAATAGCCGGGGCGCCTCAGAACTTCACGCCGAAGCGGACGCCGGCGTCGTTGTTGCCCTGGTTGTGCTGGGCGAAGCCGGCGTTCGATTCATGGTCGAAGAACGCCGAGATTTCGTAACGCGGGGTGATCTGGTAGCCCAGTTCGCCGCCGACGTGGAACAGCACGTTGGCTCCGAGGCTTTCGCGCGTCGCATCGCGCGAGACGATCAGGCCGTTGTTGAAGGACGGGCCGAAGATCACGCTGCCGGTGAACGCGTCGCCAGGCTGGAACAGGTTGCGCACGAAGTCCCAGGTCCAGTTGCCGCCGAAATAAAAGGTGCTGGTCTGGCCGGCGGTATTGATCTCGGCGCCGATGTTGGGACGCGGCCGCAGCAGCGGGATGATGAACCACTGCAGCGGCTGCGGGAGATTGATGCCCGAGAGCATCGCCTCGGTCACCGGCGACACGAACAAGATGTCGGGGTTGATGTCGACGCCGTGCTCGGGGCCGCCGACGCCGTGCGCGAGAATTCCGAGCTTCACCTCGTCGACGAACGGCGCGCTCTGAGCGCGCGCCGCGGCGCCGGCAAAAGACGCCGCGCCGACGAGAAGGAGAGCGGCGATCAGCCGGCGGCACACCGATCCGCCGAGCCGGCGGTGACCGCGAGCGCGGTAACCCAGCGATCCCACCTGCATCCTCGCTCCCCAGCAAAGTCCGCGGCAAAGGTACATACTCGGCGACAAAACTAAAGCGCGAACGATGCCGTTCGGCATCTCGCGCGCTGCTGTTGCAGGAATGCTACACTCGCTGTCGGCGAGGCTCGTCGGGCTGCACGAGGAGGAGCGGCTCGTCGGCGACCGCGATCAACAGCGGCAGCCGCTCGCCGATCTCACCGTCCACCTGCGCGAAACCGGGCTCGCCGCCGTCGATGGTGAGGCTGCGCTCGACGAGGGTCGTGACATCGGCTAGTCGATGCACGACGCCGCACAGCATGGCCGCGACATAGCGCAGCACGGCGAGCCGGCCCGGGCGGCGAAACAGCATGATGTGGAGAGCCGGTTCGGCAAGGCGGGCGCCAGGCGCCAGCATGAAGCGGCCGGCGTAGAAGCGGCTGCGGGCGACGACCGCCGAGGCGGCCTCGTATGCGCCGCTCTCACAAGAGAGGACGAACCGGCGCCGCGGGTTGCGCCGCCAGGCGGCAACGATCGGCGGCAGAAAGGCGAGTTTGCCGAGGCGGCGCTTCAGCGCGTGATCGAGGGTAGCCACCACCTCGGCATCGAAGCCGACCCCGACCATCGTCAGGAACAGGCGATTGCCGACCCGTCCGGGCCAGATCGGGCGAGGCGCCGCCGCCGCGATCACCGCGGCGAGGTCGCGGGGGCGGCGCGGCAGGCCGATCTCGTTTGCCAACACGTTGGCGGTCCCGAGCGGCAAGAGCGCCAGCGGGACACCGCAGCCGCAGAGCCCGTTGGCGACCTCGCTCGCCGTCCCGTCGCCGCCGGCGGCGACGACCCGATCGAAGCCGGTTCGCGCCGCGCGCGCGAGGCGCTCGGCCTCGCCGGCCGCGCGCGTCTCTCTGACGACGATC
>DASYYD010000414.1:0-34535 GCA_035934195.1 Allostellaceae bacterium
GGGCAGGCGCCAATCGGGCGGACGCCACAAGGCGGGGCCGATGACGGCCGGAAAGAATTTCGTCAGGGTCGCCGCGGCGAGCGCCGTGCCGCCGGCGCCGCGCCGACCGGCGAGGCTCGCCCACAGCGCGAGGGCGACAAAAGCGACGGTCGCCGCATCGACGTGCCCGGAACCGGCCACTTCCCAGAGCGGCAGCGGATGCCAGGCGTAAAGCAGGATCGTCTCCGGCGGCCGCGCGGCGAGACGCAACACGCGCGCTAGCGCCCAGATGCCGAGCGCCTCGACCGCGACGAGGAAAAGCTTCATCGCCATGACGCCGCCGCCGAAGCGGGTGGCGACAAAGAACAGCATCTCGGCCGCCGGCGGGTAGATCGTCGGCGCGTAATTGTTGCGGTTGACGCGCGGGAAAATCTCCTTGTCCCGCAACGCCCCGAGATGCGGGTCGGTCGGGACATAGCGATAGGGGTTGATGCCGACCGCCTGCACCCGCCCGTCCCAGACGTAGCGGTTGATGTCGGTCGAGAGGTAGACGGGGGCGGCGAGCGCGCCCAATCGCAATGCCGCGGCGGTGCCGAGGATCAGCGCCAGCTTGCCCTCTGCTTTGCCGCGCAGAACGAGCGCCGCGGCGGCGCCATAGACCGCGCCATCGAACAATGCGACGACGACGAAGAGCCGGCGCGCGGCCGCGTATTGCGCGGCGAGCCCGAAGGCGAGGCCGAGGAGCAGCAGCCCGGCGAGAATCGGCAGCGGCCGCCGCGCGAGGCTAAACCGCCAGGCCGAGGAGCTGCCGAAGGCCGTCATTCGACACCGCGAGATCGCGCAGCAAGCGGGCCGTGGCGGGGGCCGCAAAGCCGCCGCGCCAGCGCCCGCCCGGGCCGAACAGTTCGCCGCCGAGGAGCGCGAGAGTTTCGCCGTCGTCGACGTCGTACCACTGCGGCAGCGTCACCGGTTCGAGGCCCAGCTCCTCGGCGCGCGCGATGGTCTGGCGAAAGACCCGCTCGGTGCTCCAATCGATCTCCTCGAAGAGGCGCGGATGAAACCCCTTGAAGCCGATCAGATAATAGCCGCCGTCGGCGGCCGGCCCGAGAACGACGCGGTCGCCGGGCTCGGCGAGGCGGCGCGCCGCCGCGACGATGATCTCGGTCGGCAGGGTCGGGCTGTCGGCATTGACGAGGCAGACCGCTCCGTAGCCCGCCGCGACGAGGTCGCGGGCCGCGTGATGCAGGCTGCGCCCGAGCGAAGATTCGCGCGGCGGCAGCAGCGTCACTTCTGGCGGCAGCAGGCCGGCGAAGAAGCGCTCGGCTCCCGAGGGTGAATAGGCGGCGACCGGCGCGATCGGCACCTGCCCGGCCGCTGCGCAGAGGTTTTCCGCGACATCGAGAAGGCAGGCGGTGTTGAAGGCCGCCGCCTCGGCGAAGGAGAGCGGCGGCACGAGGCGCGTCTTGACCTCGCCCTCGACCGATTCTTTGGCCATGATCGCGATCGCGCAAAGCCTGGCGGGCGGTGTGGGTGGCGGGGCTCGATCTCGCATGACGGGCGTTTGCCCATAGCATGGCACGGCCGCGGCGGCGAGGGCCGAACACGCGGATTTGCGCCCTCGCCTTCGCCCTTGTCGGGAAGTTTCGATCGGGCGATGATCGCAAATCGAGGAGCCGCGCCCGCCGCAAGGCAGCGGACACGCGCCGCGCGGCCAATTGAGGAGGAAACGCGATGCTGAGCCCCGAAGAGAACAGGCTCGCGACCGAGATCGGGCGTGGGACGCCGATGGGCACGACGCTGCGGCGCTATTGGATCCCCGCCCTGCTGATGCGCGAATTGCCCGAGCCGGATTGCCCGCCGGTGCGCGTCAAGCTCCTGGGCGAGCGGCTCGTCGCCTTTCGCGACAGCATGGGCCGGGTCGGCCTCGTCGAGGAATTCTGCCCGCACCGCCGCGCCTCCTTGTGGTTCGGGCGCAACGAGGAAGGCGGGCTGCGCTGCATCTATCACGGCTGGAAATTCGACGTCGAGGGGCGCTGCCTCGAACAGATGAACGAGCCCGAGCCGTTCTGCCGCAAAGTGCATCTGACCGCCTATCCGACGGCCGAGATGGGCGATGTGATCTGGGCCTATCTGGGGCCCCGCGAGAAGATGCCGCCGCCGCCGAAATTCGAATGGACGCAGGTGCCGGCGAGCCACCGCCACGTCTCGAAGGTGTGGGAGGAGTGCAACTGGCTGCAGGCCCTCGAAGGCGGCATCGACACCTCGCACGCGCCCATTCTGCACCGCACCTTGCGACCCGACACGAAGCACCCGGGCGTGCCGGTGCAGGGGCCGTTCGTGCGCGGCAAGGCGCCGACGCTCGAAGTCGACATCACCGATTACGGCTATCGCTATGTCGGCATCCGGCCGCTCGACGCGGACAAGACCTATGTGCGCTCCTATCACTTCGTGATGCCCTTCCACCAGATTCGGCCGCAGCAGATCGGCCGCGGCATCGGCGGTCGCGACCGGCCGATGATCGCCGGCCATATCTGGGTCCCGATCGATGACCAGAACTGCATGGTCTACAACTGGATGTACTCGTTCGGCGAAGAGGGACTTTCGGGCGAGGACCGCATGGAGCGCGGCAACGGCAACGGCCCCGATTATGTCGAGCAATCGGGCGAGTTCCGCTCTTATCGCAACCGGCACAACAACTGGATGATCGACCGCCAGGTGCAGAAGAGCGAGACCTTCACCGGCATCGAGGGGATCAACACGCAGGACCGCGCCGTGCAGGAAGGGATGGGGCCGATCGTCGACCGCTCGAAGGAGCATCTGGGGCCAGCCGACCGGGCGATCATCGCGACCCGGCGCCTCCTGTTGCAGGCGGTCAAGACGGTCGCCGAGGGCGGCACCCCGCCCGGCGCCGACGACAGCTATTATCACGCGCGGGCGATCGAGAAGATCTTCCCCAACACGGCGACCTGGCGCGATACGGTGTTGCCCGACATGTACGCCGAGGAAGGGATCCTCGCCGCGGCGAAGTGAGGGACTAAAGCCGCCCCAGCCGCCGCCGTTCCTGCCGCGCCATGCCGGCGCCGGCGAGCGCGACGAGGACGAAGACGGCGGCGAGAAAGAGGCTCGCGAGCGCGTTGACCTCGGGGCTGACGCCGAGCCGGACGCTCGAAAACACCGCCATCGGCAAGGTCGTCGCCGAGGGGCCGGTGACGAAGCTCGCGACGACGAGGTCGTCGAGCGAGAGGGTAAAGGCGAGAAGCCATCCCGAGACGAGCGCCGGCCGGATGCCCGGCAAGGTGATCCGCCACAAGACCGTCGCCGGCCGTGCGCCGAGGTCGAGCGCGGCTTCCTCGAGGGCGCGGTCGAAGCGAGCGAGCTGCGCGCGCACCAATACCGAGACGAAGGAGGCGCCGAAGGTCGCGTGCGCGATCGTGATCGTCAAGACGCCGCGGCCCGCCGGCCAGCCGACTGAGTCTTGCGCGGCGACGAAAAAGAGCAGCAGCGAGAGGCCGAGGATCACTTCCGGCACGACGAGCGGCGCCATCAGCATGAAGGCGAAGAGAAGCCGGCCGCAAAAATGCCGGAAGCGCGCCATCGCGAGGCCGGCGAGCGTCCCCAGAACGAGCGCGAGGGTCGCCGCCATCGCCGCCACCTCCAGGCTCGTCAGCGCGGCGCGGCGGAATTCGTCGTCGTGCGCCAGCGCCCCATACCAGCGCGTCGAGAACCCGGCCCACACCGTGACGAGCCGCGAGGCGTTGAACGAATAGATGATGAGCAGCAGGATCGGCAGATAGAGAAAGCCGAAGCCGAGCGCCAGGATTCCGCCGCGCCACCCGGCGCCGCCGCGGCTGCCGGTCATCCTTCCGCCTCCGCTTCGAGAAAGCGCTGGGCGAGAAGGATCGGCACGGCGAGCCCCAGCACGAGCACGATCGCCACCGCCGCCGCCGCGGGCCAGTCGTGGTTCTGGAAGAATTCGTCCCACAGCACCTTGCCGATCATCAAGGTATTGGGGCCGCCGAGGAGCGCCGGTATGACGAATTCGCCGATCGCCGGGATGAGGACGAGAAGCGCGCCCGCGGCAACGCCGGGTAGGGTCAGCGGCAAGGTTACGCGGAAGAACACCACGGCGGGACGCGCGCCGAGATCTGCAGCGGCCTCGACGAGGCGCTCGTCGAGGCGCACGAGGCTGCCGTAGATCGGCAGGATGACGAAGGGCAGATAGGAATAGACGAGGCCCAACTCGACCGAGAAGAAATTGTTGAGCAGCGGCAACGGCGACGCGACGAGGCCGCTCGCGATCAAGAGGTTATTGAGAAAGCCGTTCGGCTTCAGGATCGCGATCCAGGCGTAGACGCGGATCAGAAAGCTCGTCCAGAACGGCAGCATGACGAAGAAAAGCAGCAGCTGCCGCCATACGCCCGGCGCGCGGGCGATCGCGTAAGCGATCGGATAGCCGAAAAGGAGCGCGAACGCGGTCGCCAGCGCCGCGTACAAGAGCGAATCGAGATAGGCGTAGAGATAGAGCGGGTCGCCGGCGATGCGGGCGAAATTGTCGCCCGTCGCGGCCAGGCTGAGACCCTTGCCGAAGAGCGCGGTATAGGGCGGGATGCCGATCGCGCTGCGCGCCAGGCTGATCTTGAAGACGATCAAGAGCGGCAGGAGGAAGAACAGCAGAAACCACAGGAACGGCACCCCGATCAGAACCAGCCGGCCAAGCCGCCCGATCCCGCTCATCGATCGAGCGCCACCGCGTCGTCGGGCGGCCAACTCGCCCACACCCGGCCGCCGCGGGCGACCCCTTCGGCTGACGCGCTCGGCAACCGCGCTTTCAGCACGAGCCCGCCTTCACCGGCGAGATGGACGAGAGTGGAGCCGCCGAGATAGTCGGACGAGACGACCGTCGCGGCGATCGCGAAGCCGCCCTGTTCTTCCTGATATAAGAGGAGTTTTTCAGGTCGCACCGCCAGGATTGCGGCCCCGTCGGGCGCATCGCGCGGCAGCGGGATCGGCCGCTCGATGCCCCGGAGGTGCAGAAGGGACCCCCGCCGCACGCCTTCGAACAAATTCACCTCGCCGACGAAATCGGCGACGAAGCGCGAGTTCGGCCGCTCGTAGATTTCCGCCGAGCCGCCGACCTGTATCAGGTGCCCGCGATCCATCACCGCGACCCGCGAGGCCAGGCCGAGCGCCTCTTCCTGGTCATGGGTGACGACGAGGAAGGTGATCCCCACCCGCTCCTGGATCTGCTTCAGCTCTAGCCGCGTCTGGGCGCGCAATTTGCGGTCGAGCGCGGCCAGAGGCTCGTCGAGCAAGAGCAGCTTCGGCATCTTGGCGAGCGCGCGAGCGAGCGCGACGCGCTGCTGCTGGCCGCCCGACAATTCGTGCGCCCGGCGGTGGGCAAAATCGGCCATCTGAACCAGCGCCAGCATCTCGGCGACGCGCTCGGCGCGCCGCCGCCGGTCCATCCGCTCTTGCCTCAGGCCGAAGGCGATATTGGCCGCGACATCGATATGCGGGAAGAGCGCATAGGACTGGAACATCATGTTGACGGGGCGCGCATAGGGCGGCAGCGCGGTCACATCGGCGCCGTCGATCAGGATCTTGCCGGCGTCGGGGGTCTCGAAACCGGCAACGAGGCGCAACAGGGTCGTCTTGCCGCAGCCGGAGGGCCCCAGCAGCGCGAAGAACTCGCCGCGTTCGACCGCGAAGGCGACATCCTCGACGGCGGAGACTGCGCCGAAGCGCTTCCTTGCCCCGACGACTTCGAGGAGCGCCATATCGCCGTCAGAAACCGGTCTTGAGGCGCGTCCAGGTGCGCGTGCGCGCCCGCTCGTATTCGGGCGCCGCCGGCATCAGGATATAGAACCCGCGGCGCACCGAGGCCGGCGGATCGATCGCCGGGTCGTCGCGGATCTTTTGCGGCACGAGCGAGGTGGCCGCCACATTCGGGTTCGGATAGGAGACGGCGGCGGTGATCGCGGCGATCACCTCCGGGCGCAGGATATAATTTATGTATTCGAGGGCGTTCCCGGGATGCGGCGCGTCCTTCGGGACCGCCAGCATGTCGACCGCCATCTGCACCCCCTCCTTCGGGAAGCTGAAGGCGATATCGACGCCGTTCTTCGCTTGCCTCGCCCGGTTGCGCGCCTGGATCACATCGCCCGAATAGCCGAGCGAGACGCACACATCGCCGTTGGCGAGATCGTTGATGTATTCCGAGGAATTGAACTTGCGGACGTAGGGGCGGATCTTTGCGAGCGCCGCGTAGGCCTTTTCGAGATCCGCCTGTTTCTCGCTCTTGGGGTCGAGCCCCAGATAGGCGAGCATCGCCGGAAACACCTCATAGGGCGTGTCGAGCAGCGAGATGCCGCAGGCGGCGAGCTTCTTCGCGTTGCTGGGATCGAAGATCAATGCCCAGCTGTCGACCGGCGCCGCGGCACCGAGCGCGGCCCGCACCATCTTCTTGTTGTAGCCGATGCCGGTGACGCTCCAGAGATAGGGCGCGGCGTGCGCGTTGCCGGGGTCGGCGAGCGCGACGAGCTTCAATATCGCGGGGTCGAGGTTCTTCCAGTTCGGCAATTTCGACTTGTCGAGCGCGCGGTAGATCCCGGCCGGGATCTGGCGCGCGAGGAACGGCGTCGCCGACGGGACGACGACATCGTAGCCCGATTGCCCGGCGAACAGCTTGGCTTCCAAGATCTCGTTGCTGTCGTAGACGTCGTAGGTGACCTTGATGCCGGTCTCGGCGGTGAATTTCGGAATCGTGTCGGGCGCGATGTAGTCCGACCAGTTGTAGATGTTGAGGCGCGGCGCCTCGGCCGCCGCCGGGGCGGCGACAGCCGCGGCCGCGAGAAGCAGCGCGAAGATCCGGGGCAGCCTCATCGGGGCGGCATACAGCAGCCCCCCCGCGCGGTTGTCAACGGCCGCGATATCGATACAGTCGGGATGGTTCCGGGAGGCCTGCGGCGATGACCGTCTTTCACCTGTTGCGACACGGCGAGCATGTGCTGGCGGGCCGTGTACTGGCCGGGCGGACGCCCGGGGTCGGCCTGTCGCAACGCGGCCGCGGCGAGATCGCGCGCGTCGCCGAGCGCCTCGCCGGCGACGGCGTCGCGGCGCTCTACGCGAGCCCCTTGGAGCGCACCCGCGAGACCGCCGAGATCGTCGCCGCGCGCCTCGCGCTGCCGGTCACCTACCGCGAGGACCTGATCGAGCTCGATTTCGGGGAGTGGACCGGGCTCACCTTCGACGCGGTGCGGCGGGACGAGCGCTGGCAGGCCTGGAACCGGCAGCGCGGCATCGCCACCCTGCCGGGCGGCGAGAGCATGCGCGCGGTGCAGCACCGGGTCGCCGGCGCCCTCCTCGAGCTGCACGCGAGCCATCCGCAGCAATCGGTGCTGCTCGTCAGCCATGGCGACGTGATCCGCGCGGCGCTCCTCTTCGCGCTCGGCATGCCGCTCGATTTCTATGGCCGGATCGAGATCGGCATCGCCTCGCTCAGCACGATCCGCGTCGACGAGGGCGGCATGCGCGTCCTCCGCCTCAACGAACTGCCACGCCTCTCTTCCGAAACCGTTTGACAGCGGCGGCGCGCAGCCAATGATCGGCTGCGGGAGAGGATTCCGGAGGCCGGTCATGGGCGCCGACGTGCTCGTCAGAAATGCCTGGTATGTGGCGGGGCTGAGCCACGAATTCCCGAAGGAGAAATTGCACGGCCAGGTCATTGCCGAAAAGCCGCTCGTCCTGTGGCGCACCGCCGAAGGCAAGCTCGTCGCCTTCGACAACCGCTGCGTTCACAAGCGCATGCCGCTCTCCGAGGGGCGCTTCGTCGAGGGCGGGCTCCTCGAATGCGCCTATCACGGGCTCTGCTATGAGGCGAGCGGGCTGTGCGTGCGCGTCCCCTCGCAGCCCGACGGCCCGATCCCGAAGGCGCGGCTGCGACCCTTCCCGCTCGTCGAACAGGATGGGCTCGTCTGGGTGTGGCCGGGCGAGGTTGACCGGGCCGCCGGCGTCACGCCGCCGCGGCTCACCGAGATCGCCGACCCGAATTGGGAGACGGCCGACACCGGGCCGATGCCGGTCCCGGCCAATTCGCTCCTGTTGATCGAGAACCTCCTCGACATCACGCATTTCTATCCGCTGCATGACGGCAACATCGGCGATGTCGAGAACAGCCGCATTCCGGTGAAGCTCGAAGAGGGCGTGCGCGACGGCACCCCCTATGTCGGCACCGTGCGCGAGGTGCGCGGCTACCGGCAGCCGCCCTATCTCGAAGAATATTTCGGCTACGATGTCGTCGATCGCCACCACACGCATTTCATGCTGAGCCCGGCGGTGACGCGGGTGCAGATGAAGGTATGGCCGGCGGGGCATTTCGGCGAGGAGGCGGTCGAGCGCGGCTATGTCATCATCCACACGCACACGCCGGTCGACCGCGCGAACCATGTCTGGCGGCTGATCATCAACATGCCGCGGGGGCTCAAATGCAAATCCGACCCGGCGACGCCGGCGGTCGAGCGTTTCATGCAGACATTCCCGGCGGTCATCGCCGAAGACCGCTGGGCGCTCGAAAAGCAGCAGCAGATGTACCGCTATCCCGATGACGGCTACGCGGAAGTGTTCCTGAAGCCGGACGCGGCGCTGCGCCGGGCACGGGCGATCCTCGCCCGCATGGAGCGCGCCGAGGCGGGGGCCGCTCGCGCCGCCGCCGAATAAGCGGGCGCGCTCAGACCGGCCGGTCGCCGGCGTGCGAGGAATTGACGGTGAAGACCTGCCCGTCGGGCCCGGGAAGCGCGAAGCTGTCGTGGATGCGGCCCCGCTGGATCTCGCCGGGATCGAGGCCCTTCGCGGCGTAGTCGCGGTGCGCCGCGGCGATGTCGTCGACCATCAGGTCGAAGGGCGCCGGCGCCCCGCGCTTCGGCTTTTCCTCGGCCTTGCGCAGCACCAGATGCGTCCCGCCGCGCAATTCGAGGACGGCGAAATCAGAGGCCGCGAAGATCGGGCGAAAGCCGACCTCCTCGCACCAGCGCGCCGCGGCGGCAACATCGCTCGCCAAGAGGCGCACATGCCCGACCGCCACCGGCGGCCGGGGATCCGTGGCGCTCGTCATGCTCAAGCGGTCAGCACTTCGAGGAGGTGACCGTTCACCTCGCGGAAATAAAAGCCGCGCCCGCCGCGCCGCTGATTGATCGCCATGTCATCGGGCGAACGCGGGCCGCTGCCGTAGGGAATCCCCGCCTCGCGCACCCGCGCGAAGATCGCGTCGAACTCCGCCTCGCCGACCTTGAAGGCGTAGTGATGCCACTCGAATTCGTCGCGATCGTCGAAATCGAGGGTCAATTCCCCGTTGATCCGCACCGGCGCGAAATGCGACACCGCCCCCGTGTATTCCAGCCCGAAGATCCGCGCGAAAAAACGCGCCGATTCTTCCTTGTCGTGGGCCGGGACGATCGTATGGTCGAGATGGATCGCCATCGGAGCCTCCTTACCGATCCGCATAAAGATGCGGCCGTTTGCCGCAATCGGCAAGTGCCGCCATGCCTACAGCGACGCGACGGCCCACTCGCCGAAGCGCGCCGCGGAAAGGCCGACGGCGCCGGCGGCGGCGATCAGCAGCAGCAGAGCGAAATCGACGAGCGGGCGGCGCCGGCTTTGCCAGAGTTGCATGGCGAGGTTCACCTCTCGGCTTCGCTCGGGGCATCAATGCCGGCGGGTTTGCGGCGGCCGGCGCGCTCCTCGCCCGGCCCCTCGGCGCGGCTCAGGTTGAAGGCCGTGTTGACGAGCGCGACGTGCGAGAAGGCCTGCGGAAAGTTGCCGGTAAAGCGCCGCGAGCGCGGGTCGTATTGCTCGGCGAATAGGCCGACATCGTTCCGGACCGCAAGCAGCCGCTCGAAGAGCGCCCGCGCTTCGCCGAGGCGCCCTTGCAGCGCCAGATTGTCGGCGAGCCAGAAGCTGCAGGCGAGAAACGCGCCCTCGCCGGGCGGCAGCCCGTCCTTGCCCTCCTCCGTCCTGTAGCGCAGGACAAAGCCGTCGCACATGAGGTCGCGCTCGATCGCCGCCACCGTTCCCAGCAGGCGCGGGTCGGTCGGCGGCAGAAAGCCGACAAGGGGGAGCAGCAAAAGGCTGGCGTCGAGCGACTTCGAACCATAGGCCTGGACAAAGCTGTTGAGCCCGGGATCGAAGGCCTTCTTGCAGATGTCGCGGTGGATCTCGTCGGCGACCCGCCGCCAGTTGGCGAGCGGCCCGCGCACGCCCAGCTCTTCGAAAATCCGTATCGCCCGGTCGAAGGCGACCCACGCCATGACCTTCGAATAGGTGAAGTGGCGCGGCGAGCCGCGCCCTTCCCAGATACTCTCGTCCGGCCGGCGCCAGGTCGTCGCCAAATGGTCGACGAGCGCCCGGCTGATCGCGACGCCGCGCTTCGTCTGCGGCAGATCGTGTTGATAGGAGAGGTGCAGCGCATCGATGACCTCGCCGTAGATGTCGAGCTGCAGCTGATCGGCGGCGGCGTTGCCGATGCGCACCGGGCGCGAGCCCTCGTAGCCGGGCAGCGAGGATAATTCCCACTCGTCGAGCCGCCGCTCGCCGGCGAGCCCGTAGACCACCTGCAACTGGTCCGGGCTGCCGGCGGCCGCGCGAAAGAGCCAATCGCGCCAGGCCTTCGCCTCGTCGTAATAGCCGGCGTGCATCAGCGCCAAGAGGGTGAAAGTCGCGTCGCGCAGCCAGCAAAATCGATAGTCCCAGTTGCGCACCCCGCCGAGCCGTTCGGGCAGCGAGGTCGTCGGCGCCGCGACGATGCCGCCCGTCGGCGCAAAGGTCAGCCCCTTCAGGACGGCAAGCGAGCGGCCCACCTCTTCGCTCCACTGGCCGGCGGGCATGCAGCGGCCCGACCATTCGTCCCAGAACGCCGCTGTGTCCCGCAAGGCGCGCTCGCCGTCGAGCGGCGCCGGCGGCGGCAGATGCGAAGGCCCATAGCTGAGGACGAAGGGGATCGTCTCGCCTTCGCCGACCGCGAACTCGCCGCGCGTGCGCATGTTCTCGCTGACGAGCGGCACGCGCGTGCGCAGCACCGCCATATCCGGCCCGCCGACCGCGACGATGCCGCCCTGGCCCGTATCGCCCCCGGCCGGGTTCAGGCGCTCGACCCAGGGGACGATCGACCCGTAGTCGAAGCGCAGCACGAACTCGAGGCGCATCGCGACGCGGCCCCGCTTGCCGCGCACGAGCCGCACCAGCGAGCGCGGGCCGTCGATCCGCGGCATGGGCATGAAGTCGATCAGCTCGACGGAGCCCTCGGAGGTGTCGAATTCGGTTTCGAGGATCAGCGAGCCGCCGCGATAATGCCGCCGAACGCGCGCCTCCGGGCCGGCTGGGGCGATCCGCCAGCGGCCGTGCTCGGGGCGCCCCAAGAGGGCGGCAAAGCACGCTCCCGAATCGAAGCGCGGCAGGCACAGCCAATCGATCGAGCCGTTATTGCCGACGAGCGCGGCGGTGACGCAATCGCCGATCAGTGCATAATCTTCGATGCGCAGGTTCCCGGCCATGTCCCTCACACCCGCAGCCCGATTATTTAACCACGCGAGAGCGCGAGCGATCCCGCTATCCGCGGTTTATTCGGCAGCCGGCGCGTCGGGGCCGCGATGAGCCTCGGGGCGACGGTCGCCGGGCTCGTGCTGTCTCTCGCCGCGCTGGCCGGCGCGCTTTTCCTCGACCGCCGTCCCTACCGGCCGGGGAAAATCAACCTCGTGCCGCTGATGATTCTGTGCTTGGCCGCCGCGCTCGTGCTGGCGCGGCATCTGCTGGCACTGATCTTCGGCTCCGACTAATGCTTCGGCGGCGGCGCCTCGGCGACGGTGCAGCGGCAGAAGCGCAGGTCGTCGCGCTCGTACTCGTAGTCGGTCATCGCGCGGTGCAGGACGCTGTCCGGCGGCAGCGCTTCGAGCGCCTTGGTGATCTTTTTGAGCGTCGCCTCGTCGTAATGGACCGGGGTCGGACAGCCGTTGACGACCTTGTCGCCGCCTTGGCCGGCGCATGCCGCCAAAGCGAGCGCGGCCGCGACGATCGCACCCGCGACATAAGCCCTCGCCATCATAGTCTCCCCCATCCCCGAGCCGCCGCAGATTGCGCGGAGGCTGGAGCGCGATCAACCGGCAAGCGCGGATCGCGACCGCGACAGATTGCATCGCCGGCCACAAACAAAAAAAGCCGCCTCGGTATGAGCCGAGGCGGCGGGATGGAGGAAGAAATTTCGGTCGGCGCGGTCAGGGCGTCTTGTCGAGCCCGCCGGCGGGTTCGCCCGTTCTCCTATCGGCCATGGCAACTGCGTTCGCGCTGCTCAGAAAAGGCCGATGAGCGCCGGCAGCACGCTGGGGATCAGCGCGAGGAGCTCGCTGGTGACGAGCTGCGCCCAGTTGGTCGAGACGCCCGGCGCCGGCGCGCCGTTGACGCAGGCCGCCTTCGCATCGGCCCACAAGACGCCGACCGCCGAATGCGGGTCCTGCGCATCGAGCGGCCCGGCGGCTGCCGGGTTGCTCTCGATCGCCTGCACCTGGGTGCATACGGTGCCGACGGCGCTCGACAGCTGCGCGCAGCCGCCGAGGCCGAGCGCGGCGACAAGCGCCGCGGGAATCACGAATTTACGCATGGTGCCCTCTCTTTCAGGAATTCGGCGGCGCCGGCGCTTGCCCGCCCCTTTCGGGGATGACGACGGCGAGCAAGCCGAGGAGCGCGGTCAGGAGCTGGGCCGCGGCGTTGAGGGTCGGCTCGGGCACGTGGATGCCGAGCGTCGCGAGGAAGAGGCCGATCCCGGCCGCGGTCGACGGCTCCTTCAACCGGGCGAGCAGGTAGGCGACAAGGTTCACGGGGTTTCTCCTTTCTGGTTCCAAGCGGGATCGGCGGCGGCGCCCGGCCACCAATGGCGCAGCTGCTCGAGCGAGCCGGCAAAGCGGCTTCGGTCGCAGGCGCCGACGCCCGGCACCGGCTGCGGCGACACCCCGGCCTGGCCGTCGGTGTGCTGCCACAGCACCCATTGCCGCCAGCCGGGCGGGCAGACTGGGGAGGCGCCGTATTCCGGCAGCCACAGCGGGCAGCGCGCGAGCAGCTCGTTCGGCGCTGCGATCGTCCAGCGACCGACATAGATGACGGGCCAGCGGCCGAATTTCTCGCGAATGCGCGCCGCGGCGGCGGCGGCAATTTCGGGGGCGGCGCTCGAGCCCCCGGGATCGGGTTCGAGATCGAGCGCGACGAAAAGGTCGGCGCAGGGTGTGCCGTCGGGGGCGGCGGTCGCGAGAAAGTGGTCGGCCTGCGCCGCCCCGTCGGAGTGGTCGAGAAAATGATAAGCGCCGAGCAGAAGCCCCGCCTGCCGCGCCGCCGCGGCGCGCTCGGCATAGAGCGGATCGACGGCGCCCCTACCCTCGCTCGCCTTCAGGATCGCCGCCGCGATCCCCGCCTCCCGCAGGCGCGCAAAATCGACTTGCGCCTGCCAATGGCTCACATCGATGACGACGTCCGCCATCACCGCCGGCAGGAACGGTCCCATCCGATATCGCCTTGCTCAAGGCGGGAGGCGTCCGTCAGCGCCGCGGCACGATGCGCAGGCCGCCCACGCCAAGGCAGTGCTCGCTCACCGTGCTGTCGCGCCCGCGCACCGCGTAGCTGCCGCTCGCCTCGTCCGCCCACACGATGTCGCCGGCGATGTCCGCGTAGGAATCGGTGCGCACGAGCTTGTAGCGGGCGGCCTCCGCGGCATCGACGCGGGCGTCGAGCTTGACCGGTCTCAACCGTTGCCGTCCGGCGGGATCGCGATGGCGATGGCGATGACGAGGACGGCGAGGCCGATCAATGCGACGGCAATGAGGATATGCGGCGCGAAGACGATCTCGACGGCCTCGGGCGGCGGCGCGGTCAATGGTGCGGCCCCATGATCGCGACGGCCCAGCGCGAGGCCCAGCCGACCGCCCAACCGCCGCCGGCGAGGATCGCGACGCCGAGCGCCTTCGCCCAGCGCCGCCCGGCGGCGTCCGAACCCTCGCCCGCCGCCTGCGCCAGCTCGATCACGCGCAACCGCTCGTCGTGCCCGTCGATGACGGCGCACAGCCGGTCGAGCGACTCCTTAACGCCGGCCAGGAGCCCTTCCATGCGGCCGAGCCGCGACAGGATCTCGGTCTCTGCGTCCATGTGGGGGCTGCTTCTGGCGCGGCGGCCGATGATTTCCGGCATGGCTCGGGGCTCGGCTTCCTCACGCCGTCGCAACAAGGGTCCAGCTCGGCGTCTTCAAGCTCGCGTCCTGCGGGCTCGGCGCGACGATGGAGAGCGTGTCGCCCACCTGAAACGTCACGCCGCCGGAAAGCGTGAAGGTCGCGTTTCGCTGGCCGGCGGCGAAATTCATCGTGCCGATCTGCGTCCCGTTCTGCTGAATCGAAAAGCTGACGGCGCCGGTCGGCGCCGTCTTGACGCGGCCGACGCTGCCGGCAAACCCGGTCGGAAACGTCGCCACCTCGGCGAAGGCGTAGTCCTGCAAATCGGCGCCGGCGGCGGGCTGGCCGACATAGGAGCCGGCGACGTCGAGCTTCGAGGCGCCGGCGCCGTTCGTCGTGTAGGTGTAGGCAGTGACCGCGCTCAGCTCCTCGGCTTCGAGCCCGAACAGGTTGAACGCGGGCAGTTTCACGAAGAAGGTCTGGCCGGGCGCCAGATTCGGCGGGAAGGCGAGGCTGAAGACCGAGCTGTCGAGCCGGGCGAATTGCGCGCCACTGGCGTGGGCGGCGATCGTCGTGCCGTAGACGCCGCGCCGGATATAGGTTGCGAGATTGTATTTGTGTTGCGCGGTGAGGGTCGCCGCCGAGAATGCGATCAGTTCGCCGTCGCACCAGCACAATGTCACGAAGGCGTCGGCATCCGCCTGCGTCCCCGCGGTCAGGCTGCCGCGGCTCTCCGTCAGATCGACCGGCAATGTGTCGGTCGTGTCGGGGTCGCCGCCGGAGGGAAAACTCGCCGATAGGACGCCTTGCCGGCCGCCGGCATAGATCATCCCGTATTGGCCGTAGGTCGTCCCGTCGAGCGACAGCCACACCTCGCAACCGCCCCACTGCGCGCCGCCCGAGGCGACGATCCAGATTTCGTTCTGGCCGTTGGTCAGCGGCACCGGCGGCTCGAAGAGCACCGGCGGATTGGTCGAGCCGGGCGCCGCGAGCGGATTGATGCCGAGCCCGGCGCCGCCGGTCCCAGTGGTGTAGCTCCAGGGCAATGCCGGGATGTCGAAGAGATCCTCGGCGGTGACGACATAGGTGCTCTTGTCGTCCTCCTCGACCGAGATCACGCGCACGAGCGCGCCGGAGAGGCCCGAGATCGACTCGCTGATGGCGAGAATGTCCATCGGCTCAACGAGGCACTTCGAAATTCCGAGGCGGAATTTGTATTGGTTGAGGTTGTACTGCTCGCGCTGCAATTGCAGCTGGACGCTGCCGCCGGCCGAGGTCGGGTTGGTGAACATGTGCGCCGGCACCGAGGGCTTGAGGCGCAGCCCGTACCGGTCGATCGCGCCCTGGTCGAAGCCCGAGATCAACTCGCTGTTGTAGGAATAGGAGGAGGGCTGATATTCGAGGCTGACCCAGTTCCATTGCTCGGCCGGATCCTTGCGGGTGATCTCGATCGGGTCGCGCCGCGCGGCGCCGCGCGCATTCGACGGCCCCTCGATCCCGTCATCCTCCCAGTTCAGGAAATCGTCGTCGGTGAGCGTATAGATGGGCGTCAGATCGGGCGTGTAGGTCGCGCCGTAGGCGGCAAGGCTCGCCGCCCGATAGGGCACGATCTTCAACTGCGTGCCGCTGAAGAAGACCGCGGCGACGGTCAGATCCGCGACCTGCTGCAGCCAGCGCGCGGCGCTGTCCTGGCGGCGGCAGAGGAGCGAGATCGCCATACCGCTCGCCTGGCAATAGGCGCCGTATTGCGTGAGGTCGGCGACGTTGGTGGCCGGAAACCCGGCGCCGATATTCGGGTCGGCGAGCAGGTCGCCGGCGACGTAATCGGGCCGCGCGTCGTCGGGAAAGCTGGTGCCGGCCGTGCCGGCGCGCCGGCCGCCGAGCTGAAATTGGATGCTGGGCAATGCCGGCGTCGAACCCAGTCGCATCGGCGTGCCGGTCACATGCGCGGTCAAGGAATAGCCCGGCACCGGCTGATTCGGATCGGTCGCCGAGAAGGTCGGGTCGGGCGCCTGCCCGGCGGTGCCGCTGTAACCGTTGAGCCCGACCGCGCCGAGCCCGGCGGCGGCCCCGCCATTCGCCCAGACCCAGTTCTGGCCGCCGTCGCCCGCCGCCGCTCCGGTGAAGCTGACCGGGCCCGTGCACAGCGCGAAATCGACGTCGACCGAATATTGCGCCGAGCCGCCCTTCTTGCCGCCGGAAGAGCCGATCCCCTTGCCGCCCTTGCCGTTGCTGCCGCCCGAGGCGACGAAGCCGAACATGTCGATGAGGTTCACCGAGACGCGCTGCGTTCCCCACAGCACCGGCACCACGGAGCCGTATTGCGAGGTGTTGTAGCGCAGCGAGCCGGCGAGCGGCGTCGCGAACGCGTTCGAGAACGGCGATGGTTGCGAGCCGGCCATCTCAGGATCGCCCGATTAGGGGACGGAGACAGGGAACGGTGAAAAGAAGCGGCGCTCGCGCGGCCGCGACCGGCGATCGAGAAAACACGCGCTCTCGGCCGAAACCGGTACGACGCCGTGCGCGGTGAAGGCGTGGATCAGCATCGGCCACTCGGTGACGATGGCGGCATGCGAAAAGCAGCGGCCGAACCTGAAGAGCGCGATGTCGGCCGGCCGCGGCACGGCGATTTCGCGGGCGTGCGCCATAAGACCTTCGAGGTAGAGTTCTTCCTCGCGGTGGAGATACCAGTCCGGCCGGTAATGCGCCGTCTCGATCGGGCCGACGATGCCGGCCCGGCGATAGACCTCGACGAGGAAGGTCAGGCAATCGACGCCGCCGGCCTTGACACGCCCCATATGGTGGTAGGGCGTGCCGATCCACTGCCGGGCCTCAACGAGCACGGCCACGCGTTGCGGATGCAACCGGCGCGAAATCCCCGGACCAAGTCCGGAGACGGCTGGATGATCGGCGATACCGCTCATACGGCCGCCTCGGGTGGCGGGATGTAGGGGAAGCCGCCGAAATTCACCAGATTGTTGAAGGTGCCGTTGCAGGTGGCGATCGTGTGGTCGCAGCCCGGCAGGAGCTGGAACTGGTCGCCGACCGCGACCGGATAGGCGAAGGGCTGGCGCAGGTAGACGAACCCGCCCGTCAGCTGCAGGATCGTGCGCGCGACGGCGCTGTTGCGTCCGCTGGTGCCGGTGATCGTGCCCTGGTCGAACAGGGTCGAGGGGCTCGGCGCGAGCGTGGTGGCGATCGTGCTCTGCGTCGATCCTGCGCCGGCGGCGATGGTTTGCGCGAGGCTCGCCCGGTTGAAGGTGCAATTGGCGTCGCCGAAGACCCAGGTGCAGCCGGCCTGGAAAAGCCGCCGCGGGTACTGCCCGGTCAGCAGCACCAACAAATCCGGGACCTGCATCGTGATCTTGCTGCGCCCGATCGCGAGCTCGCCGACCCGCCCCAGATGCAGCACGATAGAGCCGAGCGAATAGTCGGGCGGGCTCATCGTCTGCATGAAAAGCCGGTCGATCTCGACGAGCGCGCCGTCGAAGAAACGTTGCGCCGCGGCGGCCTGCCACGAGAAATTGCCGACGAGGTCCGGCGCCGCGCTCCCCGACGGGTGCGGGTAGATGTCGAGCTCGCATGTGTCCGGGTCGAGGCCAACCTTCAGCGTCGTCCTGACCCGGCTGAACCCCGGCCCGAGCGGGAATTGCACTGGCGCCGGGCTATTGCCCCAGTTGAGCGACGCGCCGTTGCCGAAACCGTCCGGGCCCCGAAAACTGTTTGCCGGCGGCGCCAAGGCGGACTGCGCGCCCGAATAGCGCAACATGGTGCCGTCGATCAGCTTGAAGGTATAGAGGTCGGCGAACAGCACCGGCGCGGTCGGGCCGCGGCCGTTCAGATAGTTCTGCAGCGCGGCCGATGCGGGCCTCACAGCGTCACCGACACGAATTTGAGCGCCTTCAGTTCCCAGATCCGGTTCATGAACTGCGAGAAATCGGCACTGTCCTGGGCGAAGCGGCAGCGCCAGAAATAAGTGAAATCGGCGGTGATCGCGGTACCGGCGGCGGGCGGTGTGGTGAAGGTGAGAATGCCGGTCGCCGAATTCACCGACCAGGCGGTGGAGGCTTGCGACACGCCGTTCAAATAGACCGCGGCGACTTGGTTCGGGGCGAGGACCGGCTCGACGAAGCCGCCCAAACTACGGACCAGCTGAAACGCCGAGGTCGAGCCGTCGCCGCCGCCGACCGCCTGGCCGGTCACGTTGTCGTCGGCGCCGTCGTCGAAGAGAAAAGTGCCCCAGGCGCCGGTGCGTTCCAGGAAGAAGCCGAGCAATGTCTGCCAGTCGGCGAGCGGCAGATAGGCGAAAGGCAGCGTGAACTGCCAAATCGGATAGGCGAAATCGCTGATCCGCACCTCGCGCCCGGAGACCGATCGCTGCACGCGCGTCGAAAATTTCGGCGTGCGGATCGCCGGATAGCTGGCGCCGATCAATGTCGGCAGGACCGCGAGGCTCATCGCTTCGTCCGAGAGCCTGGCTCACGCGAGCGAGAAGCCGGCGCCGCGCAATAGCTGGCGGACCGGCTCCGGGTGCGAGCGCACCATGTCGCTCCACCAGCGCGACAGCGACTCGCGGTCCATCGGTCCGTGGAAATGAAAATGCGCGTCGCCGCCGCCCGGGCCGCCGCTCGGGCCGCCGGCGGCAATCATCGACTGCAGCCCTTCGCTGATTTCCGCCGGCAATACCATCTCCCGCGCGTGCAGCAGCGCCGGCTGCACCCCGGCAAAGCTCGGCAATGCCCAGCCGCTCGCTGCCGACGGCACGATGCCGCCGCGCTCGAAGCCGAAGATGCCGCCGATGAAGCCACCGATACTCTTGATGCCGCTCAGGATGCCGCCGGCCGAGCCGGCGGCGCTAAGCGCGCTGCCGGCACCCGAGGCGCTCGCCGCCGTCGCCGAGGCGGCGGTGGCGCCGCCGAGCGCCACGGTGTTCGCCGCAACCGCCGTCGTGAGCGCGCCGAGGGCGGTCGTATTGGCGGTCAACAGCACTTCCTTGCCGGCGCCGGTGACGCCGCCGATCCCGGTGCCGAAAAGCCCGCCGGGCGTGCCGACGCCCAACAATTGCGCGAGGCCCTGGCCGAAGGATTTGACCCCGGCGCCGAACAGCGATTGGGCCAAGGAATGCGACAAGGCGCTGGTGATCGAGCTCGTTACGTCCTTGCCGATCGAGCGCAAGAGGTCGAGCCCGACCGTCGCCAATTCGCTGTACTGGTGCGGCTGCTGCAGCACTTGGCCACCGGGGCCGATAACGTCGGAGTAATAGGTTTCCGGCCGCGGCGGGCTGAACAAGAGGTCGCCGAGGGAGCGCTGAAAATCGCCGCCGATCCGATCGAATACCGCGCCCCATTGGGCGATCGCACGCTCCGCGAGCCGCTCCTGCGCGCGGGCAATCTCCTGCTGCTTTTCTTCGACGAAATCGGCGAATTCGCGATAGGCCGCGATCATCTCCCCGGTGGCGCGTTGGGTCGCCGGAACCGCGTCTTCGAGCGGCGCCGCCCCTCCTCCCGCCGCTCCCGAAAGCTCACCCATCGTCTCGCGGATCTTGGCAAAGGCAGCCGCGATGGTCGCCTCCGCCTGCTGCGCGGCGCGGCCGAGACGGTCGAGCTCCGTCCTGATCGCCGCGCTCGCTTCGCGCACGCTCTGCGCCGCAGCCGTCATGCCGGATTGCAGCCCGTCGAGATTGGCGCCGATGACGACCTGCGCAGTGATGTCGGCCATGCGAATTCCTCAATGCAATTCAGCCGCCCGGCGGCGCAGCTCGACGAAATCGAGGATGACGGGCGGCAGCCCCCGATGCACATCGCCCTTGACAAAGCCCGGGCCCAACTCGGCGAACAGAGAAGCCTCTGCGCCCTCTACCGCGCGCTTGCCGCGACCGATGCCGAGATAGGCGGCCACCATCAGGTGAACCGGCGGATGCGCGGCCCAATAGGTGAAGAGTTCCCCCACCTCGTGAAGGGTCATTGCGTCGATTACCGGATAGCTGTATCCGCAGGCGGTGGCGAGGAGGCCGTAGACGCTTCCCCAATCGGCCTCCCCGCCGCCGCTTCCCCCGGGGAATTCGCTTGCCGGCGCAGCCCCGAGCCTTCGAGGATCGCGGCCAGCACCTCGCGCGCATTGCCGAGATCGATCAGCTCCTCGACTGTTGCCGCGGTGATCTCCGGATAGTTGCGCGACATTGCCGCCGTAACGATTTCGCCGAGAACGCCGATCTCGTCCTCGCCCATCGCGGCGCCGACCGCGGAGAGCCGGCGCAATTTCGGCAAGAGCTGCCGCAATTGCCCCAAGGTCAGCGGCGGCACGATCCACTCGCGTCCGCCCATCGCAATTGCGGTGCCGGGGATCATTCGACGGTGCTCAGATAGCCGATCGTGCCGGTGGCGTCGGCAAAGGCGTTGAAGTCCAGTTCGCTGATCGTCCAGTCGTCGAGCCGGGTCGGCAATGTCAATTTCGAGGCCGTGCAGGCGTTGAGCCGCAAGGCCATCGGCGCGGCCGGGCTCGAGCCGGGGCTGACCGCCTGATAGAAGGTCGCCTTGAAGGTCGGCGTCGTTCCCATCAATTGGTTCGCGAGGGTGACCTTCGAGCCCGCGGTCGTCAGGTTGTAGCTGTAGGATACCAGCAGCGCGGCATTGGCGTCGGCGCTCGAAAAGGTGTAGACGCCGGTCGCGAAATTGACCGAGTACTGGCCCGCCGCCGACGGCGTCGTCACGCGGTTGAAGGCCTTGCCGGTCGCCGCGTAATAGACGCCGAGGTCGTCGTTGTAGCTCGCCGCGTTGGCGACGGTGACGGTGAACGGGGTCGCCGACGGCACGGTCGCGGCCTCGTATTGCGAGACGGCGAACTGGCCGGTCGCGGCGCTCGTGCCGAAAAAGATGTCGGAATAGAGCAGCCCCAGAATGCGGGCGAACTTCGCCTTGCCGCTGATCTTGCCTTGGCCGCGGGCGATCGCCACCGGGAACTGGTGCTGCCCATAAAGTTCCCTGTCGGTCCAGTCGAAACCGATCTCGATATCCTGCAATACCCCGAACTGGCGCGGCCCGATGCCCGAGCCGATCGTGTCGGTACGTTCGCCGAAAAGCGCGCCGGCGCCAAAGCTCAGCTGCATTGTTTGTCACCTTTCTTCAACAGCGCCTTCAGCGCCTCCTTGGCGCTGTGCGCGACATTCCACGCTTCGGTGTAGCGGGCGACGGCCGAACCCGGAAAATGGTCCTCCCACCAACGCTCGATCAGCGCCTCGAACTGCCCCTCACCTTCCCGCCGTGCGGACCCCTCTCTCTCGCCGCCGTGCGAGGAGAGGGAGGGGGTAAAAGTCTCCGTCGTTGTCGTGTCGCCTGTTTCAGCCATGTTGCCGCTGCCCTATTGCGACACGCAGAGGATCGCGACCGGTATGATCGCGACGGCCTGGTCGCCGAGCACGCCTTCATCGGTTTCCACCTTGCCGGCGAGGTAGGCGTGGTTGACCATTGCCGGCAGGCCGAGGTTCTGCACGCCGGTCGCGGGCGACGGCGCCAGCGCCGCCTCGAGCGCATCGACGAGCGGGTTCAATACCGTCGCCGGCGCCAGATACGGGTCGCTCGAATGGACATACAGATAAAAATCGGCATGGAGCGTCCAGACGACCGGCGCTCCCAGCGCCTTTGTCTCCGCAACACCGCCCTTTTCGACCATGAAGAGCGCCGGCTGCTCGGCCGGGCTGAGGTCCGTCCAGTGACGCAGCCGGCGGTCCGCCGTGACGAAATCGGCCGCTTCCGCCACAAGCGCCCACAGCGCCGCGTAGATGGTTTCGCGCGCGATCATCGCGCCGCCCCGACGCGCGAACCGATCGTGCGCCCGGCCGCTCTTCTTCTCTCGGCGAGTTCAAGCGCAAGGCTCGCCGGCAGCCGAGGCTTGCGCGCTTGCAATCGCGCGCGGCCGGAGAGTGCGGCCAGTTGCCGATGCAACCTGGCCTCGCCGACAAACGCGGCGGTAATCATGCCGCCCCCACCAGCAGCGCCGGATCGGTGGCGCTCGGCGCCAGCAGCTGCACATAGCCCGAGGCCGGGGCGACGGCGCGGTATTGCGACAGCGAGGTCTGGATGTCGGTCGACCAATCGCGCAGCGAGAAGGCCGCCGTCGTGTAACTCGCAGTACCGCCGCCGCCCAACGCCCGCGCCCGCTCGCCGATGCGCGTACGCTCGCGGTATTTGAGCGCGACGAGCTCGATGCAGGCCTGCGCGAGATCGGGCGGCACGGCGGCGTATCCGGCCGTATATTGCAGCCAGATGCATTGCGCCTTGCGCGGCACGCACAGGCCGCGGATCACGAGCTGCGTCGGGCTGAACAGGTAACCGGCCGCGACCGTCGTCGGCAGGATGACGGCGGCGCCGGGAAGCACCGGCGGCGGTGTCGGAAGCGGCGGCACCGCGACCCCGTCCACCGCCACCGACAGCACGGCCGACACCGGAAAGCAGGCGAATTGCAGCCGCGTCTCGTCGATCGTTCCGAGCCCGTCGCGCAGCTCGAGCCAATCGGCTTGGCCAATCGGCCGGCCGAGCCAGCTCTGAATGAACTGGCTCGCCGCGGTGATCAGGCGCGAGAGGAGCGCATCGTCGGTCGACGGGAAGGCGTTCTGGCCGGTTTGCAGCCAGGCCTTCACATCCCCGAGTTGGCAGAGGTCGCCGAAGCTCATCCGACCGCCTCTTCCCCGCCGACCGCAACAAAGCCGTGCGCGACGAGTTCGGCGACCGCCTCGGCGGGCACCAGGACGATGCCCTCGGCGTCGGCCGGGAACTCGCGGCCGCGCCAGCCGCAACCCACGCCCTCGCGATGCCGCAGCGCCACCAGGGGCGGCCGCGCCGCCCCCGCTCGCGTCGATTTCGCCATGGTCACTCTCCGCCGTTGCGCGGCAGTGGCGCCGCCGTGCCGCTCAGCCGTTGGCGATATTGCCGATGACGCCCATTGCAAAGGGGGCGTAGACCGCCAGCAGCTCTTCGGCATAGACGCCGACCTGCCGCTGGCGGGTCACGCTCGGCCAGCCGATCTGGTAGTAATCCTGCCGGGTTCTGACCTCCGCGACGTTCGGCACCTCGTTCGACTGGTACTGGATCGGCAGATTGTCGGCCCAGCCGATGATCGTCCCCGGCGGCACCCGCGGGTGGATCTTGATCGGGATGCGCAGGCCGCCGTTGACCGCGAACGGATTGTAGTAGAACGCGACGACCCCGGAGGCGGTGATCTCGACATCCTTCGAGCCGTCGGCCGGGCTGTCGTAACGCAGCAGCGGCCCCGAGGCGTTCGACAGCACCTTGCTGGTGATGTTCTTCAATTCCTGGCTGTTGACGTAGAGGACCGTCGGCGACAGCTCGAAATTGTCCCACATCGACTTGAACATGTTGTCGATCTCGACGACCGAGCCGCGCCCCGAGCTGGTCAGCGGCGTCCCGGTGCCGGCGGTCCCCGTCGCCATGATGTTGACGTAGGCGTTCGAGCCCGGCAGCAGCGCGGTCGTCAAGAGCCCGTTATAGGCGTAGCTCGGATTGGCCGAATTGTCGGCGGTGACCGCCGTCGCGGCCTGGGTGCCCGAGGCGAGCGGCGCCGAGAAGGAGACCGAGTTGATCGTGGTGATCGCCTGCAAGACCTCGCTGCCGGCGGTGCCGACATACCAGGCATAGCCGACCGCGCCCTGGATCGCCGTCACGCTGGCGAAGAGCGTCTGGCCCAAGGTCACCGCCTGCGTCGCGTTCGTGCTCTTGTTCGAGCTGCCGCCGTTGAGCGCAAAGGTCTTGCCGTCGGCGCCGGTCACCGTCTTCGTCGTCGCGACACCCGCGGCGAGGCTCGAATTCTGATAGCCTTCGAGAGTGAGGGCGACGACGATGACCGAATAGGTGGCGGCCGGCAGCGTGGCGCCCGAGCCCGAGCCCGAGAGGGTCGGCGCCGCCGGCGTCCCCAATTGCAGCGAGGCGTTGCCGGCGAGGATCGCCATCTCCTCCTTCAGCATCATCTTCTGCAACAGGCGGAAGGTCATCCGCGCCTGGATGTCCTCGAAATTGCGGCCGGCGCTGATCGCCTCGTAGGTCGCCGCGTCTTCCTCGCCGATCGTCACATAGGTCGCGGATTTGGAAGAGGTCGAGTAGCTCATCTGGCCGGAGCGCTGGCCTTCCGGCACCCACCCCATGGCGTCGAAGCCGGAGCCGATGATCGCGTTGACCTGGCGCCAGTTGGTCGCAGTGCCGGTGCCGCCGCCGATACGCGGGACCGAATTCCGCAGCGGCGTGACGAACGGATAGAGGTTCTTCGCCGGCGCCTGCAAATCGTAGGCGACGAGCCCCGTCGCGGTCGAAATCGTCTTCGCCAGCGTTTCGTCGGGCCTTTGGATCGCCGACTTGATCAGTTCGAGAGTGTCGGAAGTGAGAGACATCTGTTTTCCCCCGTTTCAGGGATTCACGACCGTTCTGCGTCATTCCCGCGAAAGCCGGAATCCGGGACGCCGAGGTCTCGTCGGCCACCCGGGGCCCCCGCTTCCGCAGGGGCGACTTGAAAGGAAGGTTGCGGCTATTTCCGGTCGATGCCGGAGCGAGTCTCGGCCATCGAAGCCGGCGCAAAGGGCCGGATCGGGTTCGCGTGGGCCGCCTTGATCAGGGTCAGGGTCTGCTCTTCCTCGCTCATATTGGCGAAGGCCGCAGCGACGAGGTCCGGCGAAAGCGCCGCAGTGCCCTCGGTACCGCCGTCCTGCCATTTCGAGATGCTGCTGACGGCGCGGCCGACGGTCAGCGGCGGCAATGGCGTCGCCGCGATGTCCTCGACGCGCTTGGCGAGCCGATCGAGGCGCGGCAGGATGCCGGTGAGCGTCTCGAGGAGCGCCCGGCTTTGCGCGCGCTCCGCGGCAAACAGCGCCTCGGCCTTGGCCAGAGCCCGCGCCTCTGTGTGCGCGCCGGCGGCAAGCGCCAGCTCGGGCACCGGCTGGGCAATTTGATCGCCGACGACGATTTCGCCGGCCTCTTCCATGACCATCGCCCGCAAGAACGCGCACAGCTCGCCGATGATCGCCTGCAGCCGTTCCGGCTGCGAAGAATTGTCGCCCTCCATCGCCGCTTCGAGGGCGAGGTTGTCGCTGAGCCAATCGAGATCGAGGACGATTTCGGCGACCCGCCCGACATCCTCGAGACCCTTGCGCAAACCGGAGGTCGAACTCGCCTTTTCGCCGGCTTCCGGCGGGCCGGCGCGATCGATCTTCCCGCGCCAGGCCGCGACGATACGCTCCTTGATGCGCACCAGCTCGGCCGGCTTGTAGCGGGCCGCGTTGCGGGCGCGATGGATGAAGGTCCAGGCGGCGCGGATGTGCGGTTCGCTGTCGATCGGGTAACGCTTCTTGCCGTCGCTCTGATAGCCGGGATCGGCGTATTCCGCTTCGCGCTCGCCCCGATCCTCGCCTATCGCAGGATGCGCCGCCGTCTCGGCCTTGCCGAGCGTATCGCCTTCGCGGCAGCGCAGCGCATCCGCCTTGGCGAGATGGTGGTGACCCTCGATCCCGCAGAACCAGAATTGCAGCGGCGGATTGAACGGCATCGCGGGAGTTCCTTCGCGGGCGGTATCGGGAGCGGCGCGCTTCCAGCAGTCGAACACCGCCTCGGGATTGGCCGGCCGATCGACCAGCGAGATTTCGCTGAGCGCGAGTTCGGTAATGACGCGGCGGTCGGCCGGATCGCGCGCCTTGACCTTGCCGCCGATCGAAAAGCCCTTGTAGACGCCGCCCCTGATCTTTTCCCAGGCGCGCTCGTCGACGACCCGGGCGGCGACGTAAAGCCCCTTGTCGTCGAGCGCCGCCGCTTCGGCGACACCGACGGCCGACATCTGGTGCATCTCACGGATGTTGGCGAATTTCATGTAGTCGTCGAGCGCCGCGGCGAGCGCGTCGCGACTGACGACCTCGCCCTGCTCGTCGAGCGCTTCGGTCGAGGCGTAGCCCCAGACCATGCGCTGTTCGGCATCGACTTTGGCGATCGGGGCATAAAAGCGCATCGTCAAGTCTCCGAAGTGGCGGCCAATCGGGTCAGGCGGCGGCCGGCGCGGCAACGCCTTCGAGGGCGAGCGGGCCGTGCGGCGTGTCGACCATCAGCAGATCGCCGCCCGCCTCGGCGCTCATGCCGCGCTCGCGGCGCGCCTCGTTGCGGGTGATGATGCCCTCTTTGACGAGCCCTGCCAGCATGGCCGCCTGGACCTCGGCGGCGAGCGGCTGCTCCGCCCCCCAGGCGAATTCGAGGTCGTCGTAACCCATGCGGTCCTGGATGACGCTGTCAACGAGCCGCTTGACCCAGCTCATCAGCGGCGCCAGGCCCTCGGAAAGTGCCGCGTCCTGCACCGTTTCGGCGGTCGCGCGGTTGATCTGCCGGGTGAAGGCGTTGGGCGGCAGCGAGAAGGCGTAGCAGACGACGCGCGCCAGCCACTCGTCAAAATCGTCCTTGTAGGGCGCTTCGCGAAACGGCTGGTACGTGGCGCCGGCCGGACCCCAGATCAGCTTTGTGCGCTCGGCCGTGTTGCCGGCGAGGATGCTGTCGAACCATTCCTGAAATTGCCGGATCTGCTCGGCGTTCCAGCCTTCCGGCGCGTTCATCAGCCCGGCCGGGATATTGGCCTCGGTGAAGTGCTGCAGCTGCATCGCCTGGCGCCGCAGCCCGATATTGACGGTGACGACGATCTGCTCCACGGGCGAATAGCCATAGGATTTGTGCGGCCGCCGGTTGCGCGGCAGATAGATAAGCTCCTCGCTCGTCAACAGCCGCCACGGCCGGCCGTGGATCACCTGCTCGTAAGCCGGGGCCGGCGGCCGGGGGCGCCGGCCGGTGTCGTCGACGAGGACCTTGATCGTCGAACCGTCGACGACGTCGAGACCGGTGATGTCGCCGCCGCGGTTGCGCCTGACCTCGAAGGTCGGGGCGTCGAGTACGAGAAGGTCCTCAAGGGCCGACCTCAGCCAGGTCGCGAAAGGTTGCTCGCCGTCGGGCTTCGACCAGAAGCGCGTCAACCCGTCGATGCGGGCCGCGGTGTCGCCGCCGCTGCCGCTGCCGCGGCGCGGCTTGATCGACCACTCGAGCTTTTCCAGCTGATCCTTGCGCGTCTCGATCGCGAGCCGGGTCAGATCGTGGCATTCGGCAAGCACCCGCAGGTCGTCGAAGCCGATCGTCTCATAGGCCCGCGGCGTATAGATGAAGTTGACGCCGACCGGGAAATCCCAGGTCCGCAGCCGCTCCCGATCGGGCGGCGCCAGCGGATAGCCGGGCGAGAAGATGCCGCCGTCGGGCTGGAATGCGTCGCGAAAGCTGCTGACCGCATCCTGCGACCCGGCCAGCGCATACGCCTCGCCGGCGAGGCTGACGAGCGACTTCCGGGCGCCATCGAGGCCGCTTCGCATCAATTGGCCTCCACTGTCACCGGCGTCGAGCCGGAAGCGGCGATGCAATTGACGGCGTCCGAGGGTACGAAGCTGCCGTCCCAAGTACGCGTCCAGCCCGGCTCTATCGTGAACGAGCCGGCAGCGTTGATCGCCGCTGCGGTCCCCAGGGCGCAGGCGATCGCCGCGCTCGCGCTCTCATTGTCGATCGAGAGAAACTTCCGCGAGGTTACCGCCGCCAAGACCTGCGTCGAGATGGTGCCGAGCGTCACCGCCGTCACCGAGCCGCTGCCGGAGGACGGGTTTTGCTGAATCGGCAACGGGTTCGTGGCCGTGGGCGGCGCCATCACCGGCTGACCGCCGAGGCTTTGCCCGTTCGGGATCAGCATCACGGTGCCGCGCACGACCGAATTGGGCGCGGGCGTCGGAAATTGCGACTGTGCGAAGGCTACGCTCGCGGACAGGCAAAGCGTGAGCGCGGCAACAAATTGCCTTACCATCGGGGTCTCCGTTCAGAAGCTCGAAAGGGCGGCGCGCTTCCAGGTGTTGGGCGCGGTGCAGAAGTAGAGGTAGTTCGAGTCCGCCTGCAGCTGACCGGTATTGCACGTGGCGCCGCTCGAGGCGGGCGTCCCCGGCGTGATCAGGCCGCCCTCGTCGTTGAGGGTCTGCGGCGTGATCTCGACGACCCGGAAATTCGAGCCGTCGAATTGCAGCACCGCGTACTCGTAATTCTGCCCCGCAGCGAGCGCGAGGCTGCTGCGCGCGATGCCGCCGCGCGCCGGCTTCACGATCTGGCCGCCGGACGTGGCGTTGACGGAGACGGTCATGGAGTTGCCGTTGTCGCTGGCGAAGCCCATGATCCAGCCGGGCTTGATCGCAGTCGTCTCTGGCAGGGTGACGGTGAGGCCACCCGCCGCGTTGTAGCTGGAGAGCGCGTTGCCGCTGTCGCTCTGGGTTGCCGAGTAGGTCGTGACGGTCGGGAAATTCCAGCGGTTGACGCCGGGCGCCGCGCCGGTCATTCCGATCAGGGTGGCGGTCGCCGGCGTCACCTCGGTCACTCGGAAATTGCTGCCGTCGTAGCGTAACACGAGCAGTTCGTAATCTCCTGCCGCGAGGGTCACGCTCGTCGCCGTCGCGCCCGATCCCGGATAGAGAATGTGCCCGCCCGAGCTGCCGTTGACGGTGACCGAGGTGGTCTTGCCGCTGTCGCTGGCGATGCCGATGGTCCAGCCCATCGGCAGAGCGCCGGTCGCCGAGGGCAACGTCACCGCCATATAGGAGAGCGGCGAATTGAAGCTCGAAACGACGTTGCCGTTGTCGGCGACGCTCGCCTGATAGGCGCCCGCCGCCGGGAAGCTCCAATGGCTGAGCGAGGCCGAACCGATCGTGCCCAGCCCCTGCAGCGTCGCCGGGCTCGCCTCGACGACGCGGAAATTGCCGCCGCCGTCATATTGCAGCACGAGGAATTCGTACGCGCCCTGGCTGGTGTTGGCGAGGGTCAGCGAGTTCTGTACCGCGCCCGAGCCGGGGTAGACGATGTGGCCGCCCGAGCTGCCGTTGACCGCGACAGTGAGCGTCTTGTCGTTGTCGGTCGCAAAACCCATCGACCAGCCGGTCGGCAGGCCCGTCGTCGCCGGCAGGGTGACCGCGAGGCCGGCGGCCGTGTTGTAGCTCGATAGGATGTTGCCGTTGTCGGCCAGCGTCGCGGCATAGCCGGCGGTCGAGGGAAACAGCCAGTTCGCCGGCCAGGGCGGCGGTGACAGCCCCATATTGAGGCGCGTCCCGCGGGTGGCCGAGCGGACGCGCCAGTTGTTGCTGTCGCTTTCGAGCGCGACATACTCGTAATTCCCGCCGCCGAGCGTCAGCGAAGAGAGGCTCTTGCCCCCCGATACAATCATCCCGGTCGGCGCGGTGACCGTGAGCCCCTTGCCGTTGTCGGTCGCAAAGCCCATCGACCAGCCGGGGTTGACGGCGGCGATCGGCGGCAGGGTCACGCCCAGCGACGTGCCGCTCGCGTTGTAGGAAGAGATCGCGAGCCCGTCGTCGATCGGCGCCGCGGCATAGCTCGCCGCCGCCGGGAACATCCATTTCGCGCGGCTGCCGAGCCCCAGTATCGAAATTCCGACCGATTGCGGCCCGTAATTGACGACCGCGCCGGCATATTGCGGGTTGACGAGAAGGTTGTTGTCGGAAGCCGTCGCGCTGACCGCTGTGGTGCAGTTGAAATAGGGCGAGATGAACGTGTTGTCGCCGTGGTGCGCGTCGGTGATCGAGAGGCAGGTCGGCGCGTTTTCGAGGTCGAGCCCGGTAAACGTGTTCGAGAAATTGTAGCCCTGTTCGAGGACAAGCGCGGCGCCGCCCGTCGCCGTCGCCGAGCCGGCGCCCGCGAGGTGCGAGAACTGCACCTCTTCGAGCGCGATTCCCGCCGCGCCGCCGGCGCTGTCGCACACCGCGTAGATGTCGCTGTCGTAGACCGCGTTGAACTGGCAGGCGCCGGCGCCCGGCGCGGTGCTCGCGTTATTGACCGACAGGTGGTCGATCTTCAGCGAATTGTGCTGGTCCGAAAAATCGATCTTGCCGAGCGCGAAAACATAGGAGGGACGCGAGACCTGCGCCCCGTTATTGGCGCTCGACGGCAAGCCGGTAGCGAGGGTGATCGTGCCGGCCCCGATCGCCGTCACTGCGCTCGCGAAGCTGCCGCCATTCGACAGCGCCACATCGACGGTGCCGCTGACGTAGAAACCGCTCGTCGTCGAGACCGAGAGCGTCGTCGCGCCGGCCGAATAACCGGCGGTGAGGGTGGCCAGGTTGACGGCGCCTGAGTCGCCCTCGATGAGGAGCGTCCCTTCCTCGTGGAAATAGAAGCAGGCGGCCGGGCTCGACGGCGTACCGCCGCCGCATTGCACCTGCAGGACTGGCCCCGAAGGTATGCTGCGGCCGTCGAGCGTCGCGCCGGCGGAGATCAGGCGGAAGCCCTTCGAGGCCTGGCCCGCGTAGTCGATCGTGATCTCGGCGCTGACCCTGTAGCTACCGGCCGGGATGAAGACCGGCCAGCCATTGGCCGCCGCCGTATTGATCGTCGTCTGGATAGCGCTCGTCGAATCGGCGGTGTCGGTCGGATCGGCGCCATTGCATATGACGTCGATCCACGGCCGCCCCGAGCACATCACGGTGTCGCCCGCGGCGGGGAACGAATTGTTCAAGGCCCAAGCCGGGGTGGGCGCGGCGAGCAGGACCAGTGCCACGATTACGAGGAGCGCAGCGGGGAAGCAATCCAGCCGAGGTCGCCACGGCGCCCGCGGCGCCTCGCAACGACGCGCGCGTCGGCGCATCACGCTCACCAGCGGCGCGCCGCGAAGGCTTGGCCGGTCGTCCCGCCGTAAAGCGAGACGGGACCTGGCGGCTTGTAGCCCGAAGGTGTCGAGAAGACCGCTCCCGGCGCAACCGGGATCGCCGCACCGCCGGCGAGCGCTGTCCCGACATCCGAGACGTAGATCGTCGCGTTCGAGTTGTTGGCGACAAGGTAGCCGTCAACCGGCGTCACTCCGCCGAATAGCGTCTGCGCCACCCCGCCCGTCACCACCGCCGCGCTGCCGTCGCCAGCCGCCGTGCCGGCGCAGTTGATGACCGGCAATGGCGCCGAGGGCCCCACTGGCGTCGCCACGCCACCCGAAACGGCGGCGGCGGCGTGCACCGGCACGAGGTTCGACTGCGCATCCGCCTGCGTTGAGAGGGACTGCACCGACGTGTTGGCGTCCTTGACAAGTAGCGGCATCCCCGGGGCTCCTCGCGTCTTGTTCCGCAGCGCCTTACTGTGTCGCGACCGCCGACGATTGCGGTCGGTAGAACTCGAAGATCCCTTCGCCGAGCCGCGGCTCGAAGAAGAGATCGGTCAACGCCCAGACGAGCGCGTCGACGCGATCGGGCGAGCCGCCGGCGAGTCGCCGATCGGCGCCGCGGGCGGAAAAGCCGCACATCTGGTCTTCCAGTTGCGGCAGCGCGCCGACGTGGTGCACCCGTCCCTGTTCATAAAGGGCGGCGACCGGCTCGGCACGCACCTGTTTGCCGCGCGAGGCGTGCACGGCAGTGAACGGCACGCCGGGGTCGATCATGCGCAGCATCGCCTCGACCATCTCGCCACCATTGTTGACCTCGGCGACGACCCGGTCGGCGCGATGCGCGCGAAACGCGGCGATCGCGGCTTTCGCCCATTCACCGGGGCTGTAGCGGCCCGACGCGTCGGCGAGCACCCAGGCATGGCCGCGCTCGTCCTTGCCGGCGACGACGATGCCGGTCTCGTCCGCCGCGCCGCCCGAACTCGCCGCCGGGTCGATCGCCACCACGACCCGCAGCAGCTCGGGCGCCTGCCGCCCGCGGCCCGCCTCGATCAGGCCGCGGCTCCACAGCGCCCCCGGCATGTCGTCGAGGATCTCGGCCTCCAGTTCCTGGCGCCCCAATCGGGTGCCCTCGTATTTGCGGATGATCTCCTCGATGAACGCCGGCGCCAGATTGCCCCGGTTCTCATAGGTCGAGCCGCGCGTCACGACGACGGCGGGATCGGCGACGAGGCTCTTGATCAGCTTGGTCGGGCGCGGCGTCGTCGTCACGACGACGTGTGGATCCTGTCCGAGCCGCAGCCCGAGCATCAGCATGTCCCAGGCTTCGGGATAGCGCCAGGCGGCGAGTTCGTCGCACCACGCCGCGTCGTGCTGCGGCCCGCGCAGCCGCTCCGGCTCGTCGGCGCTATAGAGCGTCGCGACCGCGCCCGAGGGCCAGGTCAGCCGCCGCTTCGACGGTTCGTAGAGCGGCCGGTCGGCGGCGGCGGAAATCGCCAGTATGCCGCTCTCGCCTTCAACCATCACATTGCGCGCGTCGGCCGCGGTCGGCGCCACGAGCGCGATTCGACCGGCGCCGCGCGCCTTGACCCGCGCCCTGATGTACTCGGCGCCGGTGCGCGTCTTGCCGAAGCCGCGGCCGGCGAGCAGCAGCCAGACCCGCCAATTCACGTCCGGCGGCAGCTGGCTCGGCCGCGCCCAGAACGGCCAATCATGCATCAGTGCCGCGGCCTGTTTTGCCGTCAGCTCCGCCAGCAGGTTGCTGCGCAACACCTCCGACAGCGAGGCGAGCCAGGCGGCGTGCAAGCACCTCACGCGCATCCTCCGCGAGATCGGTCGAGGCGCCCTCCTCTGCCCGCACCGGCCCCCGCGCGAACATGCCGAGGTGCCGGGCGATGGCGTCGAGCGCCGCCTTCTTGTCGTAAAGCTTGACGCGATAGCTGTGTTTTTCCGAGCCGGTCGTGGTAATTTCCGAGATCGCCGCGGTAACCGCCTCGTTCAGAATCCCGGACTCCTTGACGACCAACCCCTCGGGTCCCCAATCCAGGAGCCGACTTAGATCGGCGAAGGCAATTCGCGCATATTCCTGCAATACCCGCTCGGCAGTGATCCCGAGCCGGGCGGCGCGCTCGGTAATCTCGTCGCGCTCGCCCACGGGACTCTTGACGGCACCTGCCGGCCTGGCTTTGGTAGCCGGTGCACTGCTCTTGACTGTCGCCCGCGATCGCGATGCCGGCCGCCGACCGGGACCTGATGCCACCATCGATGACCGTCACAGGGTTCCGATCGCGCCGCCGTCGGGGACGATCCGCACCGCCCACTTCCGCCAGTTTCATTGATAATATCAGATCGATCCGGATTTGTCAAGATTATTGATGCGATTTTCGTTATTTCTTGCAGACCCGAAATGGCTCTGGAGGGCGCCCAGGGCGGCGATCAGGATGCCGGACGCGGCTTCCTGGCTGACGCGCCGCCCGTTCCAGCCCTGTTCGAGCGCCCATTCCTTGAGTGAGCATTGCCACCCGATGACGTGCCACAGACAGGAGCCGGCGGGCGATCCGATGCCGCCGACCGCGAGGATCGCTCGCCATACCGCGCGGCGCGCCGCCTCGATCCGCGCGCCTGGCTCATCCCCGAGCCGACTCGGCATCCCGCCCGGACGCGGCCGTCGCCAGTCATGCGCGCGCAGCGGGTCGAGCCTCGCCGTTGCGAAGCGCGCGTGAAAATCATCGCCCGCCTGACGCATCGCGGCCGTGATCGAACCGCGGCGCTCCATCAGCGACAGCGTATCGACGGCGCGATAAGGGCGCGCTGGGCGGCCGGCCTCGTCGGCGATCGGCCGATCGAGCCGCTCGATGTGACCATGGCGGCGCCGCTCGCGTGTCGGCGCTTCTGCGCCGGAGCCAGGGGCCGCAGCGTTCGGCCAATTGGGACGAAGGCGGCTCATATCGAACATATCATGAACGTATTCCTCAAGAAAAATCCCTCGACAGCGCCTCGAGGCGATCGAGAAATCGCGGCGACGGGCGCGCCGCCTTGGGCCCGCAGCGGCCGCCGACAGTTTCGGCGAGAAGCTCGATCTCGAGCAGCCGGACCGCTTCGGCAGGGCTGCCGGGGACGAGATGGCACCGCGCGTGATGATAAGGGCAATAGGATGATCCCTCCTGCCGCGGGGCGGCGCAGCGCCGGACGGCGCGCTGCGGCCCGGTTCGCCGATCGGGATCGAGAATATAGGCGCAGTCGATATCGGCGGCGGCCACAGCGAGCAACGCCGGAAAAAACGAGGCCATCATCTCCTCCCCTTGTGGAGATCGCACTAATATGGTACAAGGAGCCATTGATTGTCAAGAACTGAATTTGTGATTTTCGCATGGAAACGGATTGGTTCCATCAGGCTCTCGAGCGCATCGGCGCCTCGCAGGCCGACCTCGCCCGGCAGTTGCGCCTCGCGCCCTCGGCGGTATCGCGGATGCTGAAGGGCGAGCGCCAGATGAAGCTCCTCGAAGCCGTGCAGATCGCACAGTTTCTTGGGGCTCCACAGGAGGAAGTGCTGCGTCACGCCGGCGCTGGCGACGCGCCGCAGGGGCGCGGCGAAACGTCGCCGGCACGGGGGCGGCGCGGCCGGCCGCCCACTGCCGCGCCGCGCCTTCCGGGCGGCGA
>DASYYD010000262.1:0-19258 GCA_035934195.1 Allostellaceae bacterium
TGATCGACGAGATCGGCGTCGAGACGCTGATGTGGGGTTCGGACTATCCGCATACCGACGGGGTGTGGCCGGAATCGCAGAAATACATCGACGAGCAGTTCGCCGGCCTCGCGCCCGAGATCGTCCGCCAGATCACCTGCGAGAACGCCGGCAAATTCTACGGGCTGATCAATTAGGCCCCTCACCCCGACCCTCTCCCCGCGGGCGGGGAGAGGGAGGGACCCGCGGCGAAGCCGTGGGAGGGTGAGGGGCAGGGTCGCCGACATGCAGCAGACGGTTCCGGTCGCGCAGGATCTGGTACTCGCGGGCGGCGGCCACGCGCAGGTGCGTGTGCTGAAGGCTTTCGCGATGCGTCCGCTCCCGGGCGTGCGGCTGACGCTCGTCAGCCGCGATGTCGAGACGCCCTATTCCGGCATGCTGCCCGGCTATGTCGCGGGGCGTTACCCGCTCGCCGATTGCCACATCGATCTCTACCGGCTCGCCCGGTTCGCGCGCGCCCGCTTCATCCATGACGAGGCGATCGGCATCGAGCGCGGCGGGCGCCGCCTCCTTCTCGCGGCGCATCCGCCGCTGCGCTACGATTTTCTGTCGCTCGACATCGGCTCCTCGCCCCGCCTCGTCGAAGTGCCGGGCGCGGCCGAGCACACCGTGCCGGTGAAGCCGATCGACCGTTTCGCCCGACGCTGGGAGGCGCTCCTCCTGCGCGCGCAAGACCTGCCGCGGCTCTCCCTCGCGATCGTCGGCGGCGGCGCCGGCGGCGTCGAGCTGGCGCTCGCCGCGCAATACCGCTTGTCCCGGTTTTTCCGGGAGCGACAGGCGGGGCTCGCAGTGAGCCTCGTCACCCGCGAGGCGCTGTTGCCGTCGCACAATCCGCGGGTGCGCCGGATCTTCGAGCGCATCCTCGCCGGCCGCGGCATCGCCGTCGCCGGCCATTGCGAGGTCGTCGCGGTCGAGCCGCATCGGCTGCACTGCGCCGACGGGCGGCAGATCGCCTTCGACGAGGCGCTGTGGGTGACCGAGGCCGGCGCCGCGCCGTGGCTCGCCGCGACCGGCCTCGCCCTCGACGACGGCGGCTTCATCGTTATCGACGAACATTTGCGGGCGCTCGGCGAGGAGCGGATCTTCGCCGCCGGCGATGTCGCGGCGATGGCGGGGCACCCTCGCGAGAAGGCCGGCGTCTATGCGGTGCGGCAGGGCCCGCCGCTCGCCGCCAATCTGCGTCGCGCGCTCGCGGGGAAAAGGCTGCGCCGCGCCGTGCCGCAGCGCCGGGCGCTGGCGCTGATCGGCACCGGCGACGGCGAGGCGGTCGCCTCGCGCGGGGCCTTTGCCGCGCATGGCCCTCTCATGTGGCGGCTGAAGGATTGGATCGACCGGCGCTGGATCGCGCGCTATCGCGAGCTGCCGGCGATGGCGGGCGACGGCGCGGCGAGCGAGATGCGCTGCAACGGCTGCGCCGCCAAGGTGCCGGCGCAGATCTTGGGGCGCGTCATCGAACGCCTGCAGCCGCTCTCCAGCGGCACCGTCGCGATCGGCCTCGAAAGCCCGGACGACGCCGCGCTCCTCGCCTTTCCCGGCGCGCCCCTGTTATTGCAGACCGTCGATTTCTTTCGCGCGATGGTCGACGATCCGTACCTCTTCGGGCGCATCGCCGCGACGCATGCGCTCGGCGACATCTACGCGATGGATGGGCTCCCCGAAACCGCGCTGGCGATCGCCACGGTGCCGCCGGCGCGCGGGCCCATCGTCGAGCACGACCTCTATCACATGCTGAAAGGCGCGCTCGACGTGCTCGAACCGGCCGGCGCCGTGCTCGTCGGCGGGCACAGCGCCGAGGGCGCCGAGCTCGGGCTCGGCTTCGCCGTCACCGGGCGGCCGCGCCGCGCGCGGCTGTTGCGCAAGGGCGGGCTGTCGCACGGCGACAAGCTGATCCTGACAAAGCCGCTCGGCACCGGCGTCGTCCTCGCCGCCGAGGGGCGCGGCGAGGCGCCGGGGCGCGTCGTCGAGGGGGCGATCGCGGCGATGCTGCAAGGGGCGGCCGCGGCAGCGGAGTGCCTCGCCCGGCACGGCGCGACGGCGGCGACCGACGTGACCGGGTTCGGGCTCGTCGGGCACCTCCTCGAAATGCTGCGCGCCTCGGCCGTCGATGCGATCCTCGACGTGCCGGCGATCCCGGCGCTCGACGGCGCGAGGGCGCTGATCCGCCGCGGCCTCCGGAGCTCGCTGCATGCCGAGAACGCGGCGGCTTTCGCCGCGCTCGACGGGACGCAAAAGCTGCCGCCGGAGGTTGGGGTGCTGCTTGCCGATCCGCAGACTTCGGGCGGGCTCTTGGCCGGCGTGCCGGCCGAGCGGGCGGCGGCCGCGCTCGCCGAATTGCGCGAATCGGGCTACCGCGCGGCGCTGATCGGCACGGTGACGCGGGCAGCCGGGGCGGAGCCCCGCATCAGCCTTGCGCCCGGCGCGCCCGAACGGGAACCGGCCGAGGTTTCCTGAGCCCTCAGCCCGCGACGTCGATGTCGAGCCCCAGATCGAGGATCGGGGCGCTGTGCGTGATGTAGCCCGAGGAGATCAGATCGACGCCGCTCGCCGCCACCGCCGCGACCGTCTCCAGCGTGATGCGCCCCGAGGCCTCGGTGACGGCGCGGCCCGCGACCATGCGCACCGCCTCGGCGAGGGTCGGCGGGTCCATGTTGTCGAGCAATACCGCATCGACCCCGAGCGCGAGCCCTTGCGTGAGCTGATCGAGGGTATCGACCTCGAGCTCGATCTTGACGAGGTGGCCGGCATGCGCCCGCGCCCGCTCGACCGCTTCGCGCACGCCGCCGGCGAGCGCGATGTGGTTGTCCTTGATCAGCATCGCGTCGTCGAGCCCGAAGCGGTGGTTGGCGCCGCCGCCCTGCCGCACCGCGTATTTTTCGAAGGCGCGCAAAATGGGCGTCGTCTTGCGGGTGCACACGATCTTCGCGTGATGGCCTGCGATCGCATCGGCGAAGGCGCGCGTCGCGGTCGCCACCCCGGAAAGCCGGCCGAGAAGATTGAGCGCCGTGCGCTCGGCCGCGAGGATGGGGCGCGCCCGGCCGGCGATGCGCGCGACCGTCTGCCCGCGCGCCAGGCGGTCGCCGTCGCGGGCAAGCGGCTCGATCCGCAGCTGCGGATCGAGCAGCGAGAAGGCGAGGAGCGCGATCTCCAGCCCGGCGAGGATCCCCGCCTGCCGCGCGGCGACGACCGCGGCGACCTCGGCCGCCTCGGGCACGATCGCCTCGCTCGTGATGTCGCCGGCCCGCCCGAGATCCTCGAAGAGCGCCGCGCGCACGATCGGCTCTGCCAGAAAGCGCATCGTCATCGGGGCCCTCCCTCTCGGCCGAGCGCCAGCATACGCTCGACCGCCGCCCGCGCCCGCTCGGCGACCATCGGATCGACGACGACCTCGTGCGTCATCGTTTCGAGCGTCCGGCGGATCTTCGGCAAGGTGATCCGCTTCATGTGCGGGCACAGATTGCACGGCCGGACGAATTCGAGATCGGGATATTGCAGCGCGACGTTGTCGCTCATCGAGCATTCGGTCAAAAGCGCGACGCGCGCCGGCCGGCGCCCGCCGACATACCCGGCCATCGCCGCGGTCGAGCCGGTGAAGTCGCATTCGGCGACGACCTCGGGCGGGCATTCGGGATGCGCGAGCACGGTGACGCCCGGGTAACTCTGCCGCAGCTGACGAATGTCGTCGGGGGTGAAACGCTCGTGCACTTCGCAATGGCCCTTCCAGGCGATGATCTCGACACCTGTGTGCGCCGCGGTGTTGCGCGCGAGGTATTCGTCGGGAAGCATGATGACGCGCGCCGCGCCCAATGCCTCGACGATCGTCTTGACGTTGGCCGAGGTGCAGCACACGTCGCACTCGGCCTTGACCGCTGCCGAGGTGTTGACGTAGCCGACGATCGGCACGCCCGGATAGCGCCGGCGCAACAGCCGCACATCCGCCGCGGTGATCGAGGAGGCGAGCGAGCAGCCGGCCTCGGGGTCGGGGATCAGCACCGTCTTTTCCGGATTCAGGAGCTTCGCGGTTTCCGCCATGAAGTGGACGCCCGCGAGCACGATCACGGCGGCCTGCGTGCGCGCCGCCTCGCGCGCGAGCGCCAGGCTGTCGCCGACGATGTCGGCCACCGTGTGGAAGATCTCCGGCGTCTGATAGTTGTGCGCCAGGATGACGGCGTTGCGCGCGCGCTTCAACTCGATGATCGCGGCGACGTCGTCGGCGAGGATGCGCCACTCGAAGGGCGGCACATGGCGCCGGACGCGATCGTAGAGAAGCGGCAGCGGCAAGCCGCCGGGGTCGGTCTCGGAGACGCTTTGCGGCATCGGGTTCACCTCATTATACTCAAAGAGAGCATTTCGACTGCCCGAGAAAACCGGGCGAGGATCGCCCGGCGATGTTCTTATGCTGATTATGAGTATAAGGTGTCGAAGGCGGCCGTCAAGCGGGGACGCGCCGACCGGCGCGCAGCCGCACTCCCGGCGCCGGGCGTTCGAGCAATACCTCGCGGCGGAAACGGACGAGCCGCGCCGGCCGGCCGCCGGTGTCGAGGCTCAATTCGCCGGTCTCCTCGACGAGGCCTTGCTGCTCGACGAGGCGGCGGAAATTCTGCTTGTGCAGCCGCACCCCCGAGAGCGCCTCGACGGTGCGCTGCAATTGCAGGAGCGTGAAGGCGGGCGGCATCAGCTCGAAGACGACGGGGCGGTATTTGATCTTGCCGCGCAAGCGGCCGACGGCGGTCGCCAGAATGCGGCGATGGTCGGCCGCCATCGCCCGGCCAAAGGCGGGGCCGTGCACGACCTCGCCGGCAGCCGGCAGATCACGCCGGCGCTCGGTGATCAGCCCCGCCTCGTAGAGCAGCTCGTAGCGTTCGAGCACCAGCTCCTCGTTCCACGAGCCGGCGCCGACCGCAAAGGCGAGGCCTAATCTTTCCTCGCGCAGCCGCCGCTCGGCGTCGCCCGGCGCGGCGCGCGCCCCCCCCGCAAGGCCGCGCAATACCGCGGCGAGCACCGCCGGTTCGCCGTCGCGCCAATCCTCCCACGGGAAATAGCGGTACCAGTTCTGCCATGTCGCTTCAGCCGAGCCCGAAGGACGCGCCTCGCGGACGAGCGCCAGATAGGCGACCGTCAACGCCCGCGCCGGCCGCCCGTCGCCTTCGAGCCGGTCGCGGTCGCCGAAGGTGTAGAGCTGCTCGACATATCCGAGGCTCTGGCTCGTCTGGCGCTCGACCCAGGCGCGCAGGCCCAATTCGAGCGTGCGGTGCTCGACCTCGAGCGGCCCCGAGGGGAGCGCCTCGACCGCCTCCTCGCCGCCGAACCGCACGGTGAGAATCCGCGGCTCGTGGGTCGTCGCGGCGAGGATGACGGCGCACAGCCGTATCGCGAGCGCGGCGCCGCGCTCGATCTCGCGCGGCACGGCGCGGGGGCGGGGCGCGAGCCCGGCGGCTTTATCGGCGGGCTTCGGCATGCGTCGGGGTCGCCCCTGCCCTCTTCTCGACGCAGCTTAGCACGACCGGGCGTTGCCCGCATGCCCGCCAGTGCGCCCGCCGCTCCCCGCCCCTCACCCTGCCGCGTTGCCGGTCCCTCCCTCTCCCCGCTCGCGGGGAGAGGGAGGGGGTGAGGGGCTACCGCCGGCGCCTAAAATCAAGGATTGCCGCAGTTCCGGTCGAATATCGCCGACGGCTCGACGCGGCCGAGGAAATACCCCGGCCCGAAGGTCTGGCCGGGCGAGAAATGCAGCGGGCCCTGGTCGGTCGCTACCGTCATCGGCGCGCGCACGGTCCAGGCCCCGGCGTGGCGCACCACCGCGCCGCACGCGATGGGGCCCTCCGGCAAGCTGTTGACCGGCAGCGCCGAGGCCAAACCCGGCCACATTCCGGCAAAACCCGCGGCCGCGGCCGCGGCGATCATCATGCGGCGCATGCCGCCTTTCGTGCACGCCATTGGGTCAACCTCCACAATACCCGAGCTGCCGCGGCGCCATCGTCCGCGGGCTGTAAAGAGGAACACCCAAAGCGGCTCTCGGTTTCCGGCAGCCGAGAGTGGCGGATGGCGAATGAGGATTATTCTGCCGCTTGCGGCAGCATGCCGAGCGCGCGCTTGTAGACGTCGAGCAGGCTCTCCTCCTCGTCGAGCTCGTCCTTGTCCTTTTTCCGCAGGCGCACGATCTGCCGCATGATCTTGGGCTCGAAGCCGTTGCCCTTCGCCTCGGCGTAGACTTCCTTGATGTCGGCGCTCAAGACGCGCCGTTCTTCTTCGAGCCGTTCGATCCGCTCGATAAACGAGCGCAGCCTGTCGCCCGCGATCCCCCCGACATCCGGCATGGTCCCCTCGTATTCCGCTTGCGCCCGCCTCCCGCAGGGGGAAGCCGATCAGTGCTTGTGCGACCCCGCAAACGCCGATTGCTGGGCGGGGCTCGCCTCCTTCTGGTATTTCGCCTTCCACTCCTCGTACGGCATGCCGTAGACGATCTGGCGAGCCTGCGGGTCGGTCAGCGGCACGCCGCGCTCCTGCGCCTCGGCCAGATACCATTTGGAGAGGCAGTTCCGGCAGAAGCCGGCGAGGTTCATCAGGTCGAGGTTCTGGACGTCGGTGCGCTCGCGCAGGTGCGCGACGAGGTGGCGGAAGGCCGCGGCCTCGAGCTCGATGCGGGTGTTGTCGTCCATGCGAATCTCCATCTCGTTGCGTGCGCTTAATGTGGCCTCGCCGCGGCGTTTCGCCAATCCGTTCCTCTGCGCTCCTCGCTCGCCGGCTTCATTGAAACCGTATTAAGTAAAGCACAGTAGAAATCTTCCCGGTGACACTTTTTGGACAGGACTCGCTTGCCAGATTTGGCTATGCTAATAGAATAGACGATCGACGCGCGGCATCCAACACCGCGCCGCCGCGCCCGCAGCTCAAGAACCGGGAGTCGCTCGCGATGCGAGCCGCATGTCACTGGGAGGAAATCATGAGCTATCGCGTGTCCTATATCGACACCTCTCCCGCGCCCGGCGCCGCTCTCGAAGGCGCGCCGCGCACCGAGGTCTTTCCGACCGAACCGGCCGCGCTCGCCCGCGCGCGCGAGCTGTTCGACCAGATGTTCTACGAGCGCATCGCGGTGTCGAAGGGCTCGGGCGAAAGCCTCGTCGGCGTCTGCCTGCAGCTGAAGCTCGGCCTCAACAAGGAATAGCGGCCGCCGGACCACCCTCTACCTGACGCCGAGGATCGAGCCCGTTTGCGAGCGCGGGTCGCGCCGCGGCCAGCGGCCGCTTTCGACCTGGTGGAAGAAATCGGCGCAGCTGCGGTTGAAGAGGTCGGGCTCCTCGAGGTTGACCGCGTGGCCGGTGCCGGGGAAGACGGCGAGCGCCGCCGTCGGGATCGTCCGCTTCATCAGGATGCCGGGTTCGAGGCACGGGTCGTCCTCGTCGCCGCTGACGACGAGGGTCGGCACCGAGAGCGCCCGCATCTTGTCCGTGAGGTCCCAGAGCGAGGGCCGGCGCGCCTGCACGCCCTGCATCGTCTTCGCCGAGCCTTCCGTCGAGTGCTCGGCGAGCTGCGTTGCGAACTCGGCCCAACCGCGCGGGTCCTTGTTCTGGAATTGCACGCGCGAGGGGCCGAGCGAATAGGTCTTGGCGGCGACCGCCATCCCGGCCTCTTCGATGTGCCGGGCGGTCTTCGCGGTTTCGTCGTGGAAGAGTTGCCGCTTGCCGGGCTCGGCGCCGTAGCCGCAGCCGGCGACGACGAGCGAGAGCGCGCGCTGCGGATAGGCGAGCCCGAAATGCAAGGTCGCGAAGCCGCCCATCGAGACGCCGACGATATGCGCCTTCTCGATCTTCAGCGCGTCGAGGACGGCGCGGATGTCGTCGCGGGCGCGGTCCTGCGAATAGCGCTCCGGGCCGCTCGGCACCTCGGAGGGCGGATAGCCGCGGGCATTGAAGGCGATTGCCCGGTAGCGGCGGGCGAAATAGCGGATTTGCGGCTCGAAGCTGCGATAGTCGCCGGCAAATTCGTGGACGAGGACGAGCGGCGTCCCCGAACCCGTCTCCTCGTAATAGAGCTTGACGCCGTCGTCGGTCGTCAGATGTGGCATCCTACCCCTCCACCTTGATCGCGCCTGGCACGATTCTTGTTGCACAAACTCCCAGGTCCGGGCCAGCGCCGCCAGGCGCAAGGCCGATCCGGGCCGGGATCGCCGGATCTTTTTCCGGGCCTCATTCCCGGACCAGCTTCCCGCCTTCGCGTCCCTGCGCAGCCTTCGGGCAATTGCCGGAAGGCGCGGCACCGAAGCTTATAGCCTTGCCGCCGCGCCGGCGATAACCTCCGCACCGCATGCGGCGCTTGCTCGCGGCTCTTTCTTTTCTGGTGTTAGGCATCGGTGACGCGCCCGCCGCGCCCGAGCCAGAGAGCGCCGCGCTCGCCCTCGTCTTCGCCACCGACGTCTCCGGCAGCGTCACGCCGGACACTTATCTGCTGCAGATGGACGGCATCGCCCGCGCCGTCGAGGACCGGCGCGTCGTCGACGCCATCGCCGCCGCGCCGGGCGGCATCGAGGTGTTGCTCCTGCAATGGTCGAGCCCGCGCGACGCCGTCGTCAGCGTCCCGTGGACGCGGGTGAGCGACGCCGCGAGCGCGCGCCGCTTCGCGATGAGCGTGCGGCGGGCAAGGCGCAGCTCGCGCGGGCTGACCGCGATCGGCGCGGCGATTCTCGCGGCGATGCGGCAGTTCGACCGGATGCCGGTGCCGGCGGCGCGGCGGGTGATCGACGTCTCGGGGGACGGGATGGCGAATTTCGGCGTTGCGCCGCAGATCGCCCGCGACGCCGCGGTCAAGGCCGGGATCACGATCAACGGGCTCGCGGTCCTTACTCACGAGCCGTGGCTCGCGGGCTATTACCGGCGCGAGGTGATCGGCGGCCCGGCGGCCTTCGCGCTGGCGGCGCGCGGGCCGGAGAGCTTTGCCGCCGCGATGCGGCGAAAGCTCACGCTCGAGATTTCCGGCGTGCCACCCGAGTTCGCTCAGATGCAATAGGTGCGGATCGGCGCGAAGCCGTTGAAGCCGACCGAGGCGTAGCTCGCAGTGTAAGCGCCGGCCGACAGGATCTCGACCTTGTCGCCGACCATCAGACCCAGCGGCAGCCGGTATTCGGTGCGCTCATAGAGGATGTCGGCGCTGTCGCAGGTCGGCCCGGCGAGGATCACCGGCCCCGACGGCCCGTCGCGGCCGGGGGTCGCGATCCGGTATTTGATGCTCTCGTCCATCGTCTCGGCGAGCCCGTTGAACTTGCCGACATCGAGATAGACCCAGCGCTTGTCGCTGCCGCCGCCCTTGTCGGCGATCAGCACGACCTCGCTCTGGATGACGCCGGCGTCGCCGACCAGCGAGCGGCCGGGCTCGACGATGATCTCCGGCAGGCGGTTGCCGAAATGCCGGGTGACCGCCACCATGACGGCCGCGGCGTACTGCTCGATCGCCGGCACGCGGCCGCGGTAACGCGCCGGAAAGCCGCCGCCAATGTTGACCATGCGCAGGTTGATGTCGGCTTCGGCGAGTGCCGAAAACATGCGCGCGGCGGCGCCGACGGCGCCGTTCCATTGCTTCAGGTCGGTCTGCTGCGAGCCGACGTGGAACGACACGCCGTAGGGATCGAGGCCGAGGTCGCGCGCTCGGCGCAACAGCGCCAGCGCCATCTCCGGAGCGCAGCCGAATTTGCGCGACAGCGGCCACTCGGCGCCCTCGCAGGTAACCAGGAGGCGGCAGAAGACGCGCGAGCCCGGCGCCGAGCGCGCGAGCTTTTCGAGTTCGTCCGCGCTGTCGAAGGCAAACAGCCGCACCCCCGACCCGTAGGCGAAGGCGATGTCCTTTTCCTTCTTTATCGTGTTGCCGTAGGAGAGCCGCTCCGGGCCGACGCCGCTCTTCAGGCACAGCTCGATCTCGCCGCGGCTGGCGACGTCGAAGCTCGAGCCTTTGGTCTCCAGCATGCCGACGATCTCGCGCGCCGGGTTCGCCTTGACGGCATAATAGATGCGGGCGAGCGGCAAATACCGGCACAAGAGGTCGTAGGCGGCGGCGATGATTTCGAGATCGACGACGAGGCACGGGGTCTCGGGGGCATTTTCGGCAAGGAAACGGGCAATCCTCTGGTTCATCAACGGGTGGCCCTTCGAACAGAAGCTGAGCGCCGGCGGTTCGGCGGCCGGGCCGGGCGAAGCGAAAGCCCGGCTCGACGAAGCGCGAACCGCAACCCGACGCGGCGAGGCCGCGCCGTAGGGGTATTGGGATCAGCTCAAACTGCTCGGATCGGTGACCCGGCTGCCCCGGCCACGCTGGCGCGTGCCGCGAAGGTTAGCGTCAGGGCAGGGCGTCGAGGCCCTGTTCGGGATTGCAACCATATCGACCTCCCTCTCGGGACCGGCCTGGCGGCCGGACTGCCAAAAAGGACGCGTTACGTCGTTGCATAACCACCATGGGCCATAGGCACGTGCGAGTGCGTCGCGGGGCGGATACATACGCTGATCGAAGGCGAGCGCAAGGGGAAACTGCAAAAAAATTCCGCCGGCCGGGACGGGCGGCGCGCACCTCCGGCCAAGCGGCCGAAAGCGCCGGGCGACCGGCGGAATTCCCGTTGAATCACGCGGGAGTGATCGCTCTTCGACCGCGCGAGGCGTAGTATCAAGCCGCAAGCGCAGCTTCCCGATCCAACCGCTGCGCGCGAATCGGGGGACCCGTAATGCCGAAGATGCGCCTCCTTCTCGCCGCGCTTCTCGCGGCCGCCGCGTTTCCTGCCCTGGCGCAGGCGCCGCAGGGCGCACCGATGCGAATCCGCGGCACAATCGAGGCGTTCGAAGGCCGCTCGCTGCTCGTCGCCTCGCGCGACGGGGCGAAGCTGACGACCACGCTGGCTCCGAAATTCGCCGTGCTTGCGGTGGTCAAAAGGCGGCTCGCCGACATCAAGCCCGGCGACTTCGTCGGCGTGACCTCGCTCACCGGAAGCGACGGGCGGCAACACGCGGTCGAGGCGCACATCCTGCCGACGACGCTGCGCAGCGTCGTCCCCGAGGGGCGGCTGCCATGGGATCTGATGTCGAACAGCCTGATGACGAACGCGACCGTCGCGCGCGTCACCGCCGCGCCGAAGGGCCACGTCCTGCACGTCACCGTCAAGGGCGCAGCCGCCGAATTGATGATGGCTCCAGGCACGACGATCGTCGGCTATGTGCCGGGCGACGCGAGCCTGTTGAAGCCGGGCGCGGCGATCTTCGTCGTCGCTTTCAAGCAGCCCGGCGGCAGTTCGAAGGCGGCACGGGTAATCGCCGAAAAAAACGGCGTCAAGCCGCCGCTCTAGGAGGAGATCGGGTCATGTCCGAAGCACGCGGCCTGAGCACCGCCTGGAAACCGCGCGTCCTCAGCATTTTCCGCATCATGGTCGGGCTCCTCTATACACAGCACGGGCTCAACAAGCTGTTCGACTTTCCGCCGACCGCGGGCCACCACTCCTATGTGCTGTTCAGTCTGAACCCCGGGCTGGCGGCGCTGCTCGAGGTGGTCGGCGGGCCTCTCGTCGTGCTCGGGCTCTTTACGAGGTGGGTGGCGTTCATCCTCTCGGGCGAGATGGCGGTCGCCTATTTCATGGTGTTTGCCCCGCGCAGGTTCTATCCACTGACAACCGGCGGGGACTTGGCGGTCCTCTATTGCTTCAGCTTCTTCTACCTGTTCGTCGCCGGCGGCGGCGCCTGGAGCCTCGACCGGCTGCGCGCGCGGGCCTAGCCCCGCCGCTCCGCGACGACGTGCCAGTGCCAGGAATTGGGCTTGCGCTGCTCGCGCTGCGCGAGCGAAAGGATCTCGAAGCCGGCGAAGAGCGCGACGAGGCCCGAGGCGTCGCAATAGAAATGCGGGTGCGCGCGCTCCCGCGCATCGACAAAGGTGTCGGGGGCGACCGTGCGGCCGAGGCCGTAATTGCCGTTGCGCTTCGACAGCATCGTTCCCTGATATAACCCGCCGGGCTTCAGCACGCGCCAGATCTCCGCCAGGCGCCTGCCGGTGTCGCCGAGGCTTCCGTGATAGATGACGTTCCACGACAGCACGAAATCGAAGCTCCGCGCGGGGTAGGGCAGAGCGTCGGCCGACCCTTGCGCGAGCCCGAGCGAGAGGCCGCGCGCCCGCGCCCGCGCGGCAAGGAAGGAAAGCCCGGCGGCGCTGCCGTCGAACGCGTCGACGTGAAAGCCGCGCTCGGCGAGGACGAGCGCGTGCCGGCCGACGCCGCAGCCGAGGTCGAGCGCGCGGCGCGCGCCGCGCACCTCCAGCTCGGGCAAGAGCGCCGTCACCGCCGGGTCGGGGTCGAGCCAATCGGCGCGCCCCTCTTCGCTCGCCCAGCGTGCGTCCCACGCCTCGACCGCGCTCGCTTCGATCTCGGTCATCCCGCTCTCCATTCCTGTCACGGCGCCGGCTCGAGCGCGATCGTGCCGAGCCGGCGGCCCGAAGCGAGGTCGAGGATCACGATCTGTTGCCCGCCGCCGGGCAGCTCGAGGCGCAGTACGAGCCGATCGGCGCCCGCCGTCATCGCCGCGACGCGCGCCCCCTTCGGGATCGCGATCGGCGGCGCTGCAAAGGCGTGCGCGCCGCCGCCCTCGCCGCGCGCGAGGCGCCCGGCGATCGTCGCGATCACCGCCGCGAAACCGACGACGATGACGACGCCCATGACCGCGACGAAGATCGTCAACCCGCGCATCGCCGCCCGCCCGGGCCCTCGCCGTGACCGGTGACGCCGCCGCCTTCGAAGCCGCGGCCGAAGCGGCCGACGCCGGCGAGCGCCTCGACCGCATGCTCAGCCGCCATCTCCGCGACATCTCGCGCAGCCAGTTGAAGCGGCTGATCGAAGGGGGTCACGTGAGCCGCGCCGGGGTCGTCCATCGCGACCCCTCGCTGCGCGTCAGGCCCGGCGACAATTTCACAATTCTCATCCCCCCGGCGGCGCCGGCGGCGCCGGCGGCGCAGCCGATCGCGCTCGCCATCCGGTTCGAGGATGCACATATCGTCGTCCTCGACAAGCCCGCCGGCATGGTCGTCCATCCCGCCCCCGGCAACCCCGACGGCACCCTCGTCAACGCGCTCCTCCAACATTGCGGGGCGAGCCTCGCCGGGATCGGCGGCGTCAAGCGGCCGGGCATCGTGCACCGCCTCGACAAGGACACCAGCGGCCTCCTCGTCGTCGCCAAGACCGAGGCGGCGCATCAGGCGCTCTCGCGCGATTTCGCGACGCGGCGGATCGAGCGCGCCTACGCGGCGTTTGTCTGGGGAGCGCCGATCCCGTCCTCCGGCGAGATCGCCGCGAACATCGGCCGCAGCCCGGGCAACCGCAAGAAGATGGCCGTCGTTTCCGACAGCAAAGGGAGGCCGGCGATCACCCGCTACCGTGTCGAGCGCGCCTTCGGCCAGGCCGCCGCCGAGATCGAATGCCGCCTGTTGACCGGGCGTACGCATCAGATCCGCGTGCATCTGGCGCATGCCGGCCATCCGCTGATCGGCGACCCGGTCTATGGCGGCCGCGCCGGCCGCGCGCGATCGCAGATTGCCGGCCTCGACCGCCAGGCGTTGCACGCCAAACGGCTCGGCTTCGCGCATCCCGCCTCGGGCGAGCGGCTCCTGTTCGACAGCCCCCTGCCGGACGACCTGCGGCGGCTCGCCGTCTTTTTAGAGGGACTTTAAACTGGACAAATCCCGACTATATTAATAGGACTTCCCCCAAAATACCCCGTCTTCCGGCGTCCGCGCGATCGGCGGCGCCCGAGGACAACTGCGAAAGAGAGAAAGACTCTCGATGGCCAGCCTATCGGTACCTTCCATTTCCGCGGAAGGCAACCTGACGCGATACCTGCAGGAGATTCGCCGGTTCCCGATGCTGGAGCCGGACGAGGAATACATGCTCGCCAAGCGCTGGAAAGAGCATGAGGATCCCGAAGCGGCGCACCGCCTGGTGACGAGCCATCTGCGCCTGGTCGCCAAGATTGCGATGGGTTATCGCGGCTACGGCTTGCCGCTCTCGGAGCTGATCTCCGAGGGCAATGTCGGCATGATGCAGGCCGTCAAGCGTTTCGACCCGGACCGCGGGTTTCGCCTGGCGACCTACGCGATGTGGTGGATCCGCGCCGCCATCCAGGAATACATCCTGCATTCCTGGTCGCTCGTGAAGATGGGCACCACGGCGGCGCAGAAAAAGCTGTTCTTCAACCTGCGCAAGCTGAAGGGGCAATTGCAGGCGATGGAGGACGGCGATCTCTCGCCCGAGAATTTGAAGAAGATCGCGACCGAGCTCGACGTCCCCGAGGCCGATGTCGTCAGCATGAACCGGCGCCTCGCCAGCCCCGACCATTCGCTGAACGCGCCGCTCAGGAGCGACAGCGAGGGCGAATGGCAGGATTGGCTCGTCGACGAGAGCGAAAGCCAGGAGACCCGGCTCGGCGAGCGGCAGGAACTGGGCTTGCGGCGCGACCTCCTCGAAAAGGCGATGACGCATTTGAACGAGCGCGAGCGCCACATCCTGATCGAGCGGCGGCTGCGCGACAACCCGACGACCCTCGAGGATCTGTCGCAGCAATACGGCATCTCGCGCGAGCGCGTGCGGCAGATCGAAGTGCGGGCCTTCGAGAAATTGCAAAAGGCGATCAAGGCCGCCGTCGTCGAGCGCCGCCTCGTGACGCACTGACCCGATCCCGAGGGCGCGAAGCCTCTGTCGTCGTCCCGGCAGAAACGAACGTAGCGATCGTGCGGCGGAACGGTGGGCCCCGGCCTGCGCCGGGGTGACGACTTAGAGCCTTTTCCCTTCAAATCGGGCCAGTTGCGTTCTTCGTCTTGGCCGGGCTTGGCCCGGCCATCCACGATTTTGCCCCAGTTTCCGGGAATTTCCGTGGACCCGCGGGTCAAGCCCGCGGGAGACGGTCTGAATAATCCGTCCCAACCTGGTCGGAAACTGCTCTAGGTTAGGTGTCCTCCCCTTGCCCCGCGACCCAGGTCGCGAAGACCCGAATCTCCTGCGGATCGAGCGCCACCATGTCGGCGCGATAACCGGGGGCGAGCCGGCCGAGGCGGCCGTCGAGCCCGAGAAAAGCAGCCGGGCTCGCGCTCGCCAGGCGCAGCGCCGTCGTCAGCGGCAGGCCGAGGAGCCGGACGCAATTGCGCACAGCGGTGCCCATATCGAGCGCCGAGCCCGCGAGCTTGCCCGCCGCGGTCCTGCACGCGCCTTCGCGCAGTCTTACCTTTTCGCCGCACAGCACGAATTCGGACAGCGTGCCGCCGACGGGCGGCATCGCGTCGGTGACGAGCATCGGCCGGCCGCGGCCGCGCAGCGCGAGGCGCAGCATCGCCGGCGCGACGTGCACGCCATCGACGATCAGCCCATACCAAACCTCGGGCGATTCGAGGGCGGCCGCGACCGGGCCCGGCGCCCGGCTCGACAACGGCGGCATCGCGTTGAAGAGATGCGTGAAGCCGGTGAGCCCCTCGGATAGCGCGACGAGCGTCTCTTCGTAGCTCGCCGCCGAATGGCCGAGCGCGACCTTGACGCCGGCGCCGGCGAGACGCGCGATGAAGCCCGGCGGAACCCGTTCCGGCGCCAGCGTGACGACGGTCACGCCGCCCGACAGCGGGGTCAGCAGCGGCAAATCCTCGGCTTCGAGCCGGCGCAATGCCGCGAGGTCGTGGACGCCGCGGCGCTCGGGCGCGAGGAATGGCCCTTCGTAATGGATGCCAAGGACGCTCGGATGCCGGCCGAGGAGCGACATGACCGCATCGCGCGCGGCGGCCATCCTGCCGCTTTCGTCGCTGATCAGCGTCGGCAGCAACGCCGTCGTCCCGAAGCGCCGGTGGGCGGCGGCAATTGCGCCGATCGCCGCCGCGGTCGGCATGTCGTTGAAGAGCACGTCGCCGCCGCCGTTCACCTGCACGTCGATGAAGCCCGGCGCGAGCCAGGCGCCGCCGGGCAAGTCGCGAACCGGCAGGTGCGCCGGCAGCTCGCGGCGCGGCAGCAGCGCGGCGACCCTGTCCGCCTCGATGACGACGGCGCAGTCGCGGTGCAAGGCCGCGCCGTCGAACACGATGTCGGCGGCGACGGCGTGGGTTTTCCCGCTCATCGCGTGCGCGTCACTTTTTCCAGGTGGCGCGGCCGATCGATCTCTGTGCCGCGCAGCCGCGCGAGACGCGCCGCCGTCGCGTAGAAGCTCTGTGCGAGGCAGATTGCGTCGGCCTCGGGATGTTGCGGGGCGAGCACCGGCAGCCGGCCGGGGCGCGGCGCCCCCGGCTGGGCGGCGAAGACCGCCGCGCCCATTTCCCCCAGATCCGCGGCGAGGTGCGACAGACCGGCCGCGGCCGCATCGGTCGGCATCAAGAGCAGGACCGGATAGCCGGGCCCGGCGAGCGCCATCGGCCCGTGGCGAAACTCGGCGGCGCTGAAGGCTTCGGCGTGCAGGCGGCAGACCTCCTTGAGCTTCAGGGCCGCTTCGCGCGCGATCGGCAAGGTCGGGCCGCGGCCGAGGACGAGGACGCTCGTCGCCCCGGCGAGCGCGCCGCAGGCCTCGCCCCAGTCGAGCGCCGAGGCGGCTGCGAGGCGCTCGGGCAGACGGTCGAGCGCGCGTTCCATCTCGCCATCCTTCGTCCATCGGGCCACCCAGCGCAACAACGCACAGAGGCTCGCGACAAAGGATTTCGTCGCGGCGACGCTCTCCTCCGGGCCGGCGCCGATCGGCAAGACGATGTCGCAGGCCGCGGCGAGCGGGCTGTCGGTCACGTTGACGAGCGCGGCGACCAGTGCCCCCGCCTTTCGCGCCATCTTCGCCGTCTCGATCAGATCGTCGCTGCCTCCCGATTGCGAGATTGCGAGCAGCAGCTGCCCTTCGAGGCGCAACCGCCGGCGATAGAGGCTCGCAATACTGGGCGCGGCGGCGGCTACCGGCAGGCCGAGGCGGCGCTCGACGAGATGCTTTGCGAAAGTCGCCGCATGCGCCGAGCTGCCGCGCGCGCAGGTCACCACCAACCGCGGCGGCTGGCGCGCCAGCCGGGCGAGAAGCTCGGCGAGCGGCGCGGCGAGGCCTTCGGCCTGGCGCCCGACCGCTTCGGGCGCCTCGCGCAGTTCGGCTTCCATGCGGCTCATTCGGCTTCCCTCGCCGCCAGCCGCAAGGCGCCGGCGAGCGCGTCGCCGTCGGGAAGGACGGCACGCCGCCGCGTGCGGGCCGGCAGCCACGGCTCGATATGCGGCGCAAGGCCGCCGACGAACGAGAACGCCGGCACGCGAAAGGCCGCAAGCCGGGCCGCCAGCGCATCGACATGCGCGGCGGCGGCGCGCATCAGCTCGACCGCGACCGCGTCTTCCGCCACGGCATGTTCGACGACGAGCGGCGCGAGAGCGCCGTAATCGGCGGGGCGCGCCGTCGCCGCACAGCGCACGATCTCGTGCGGGTCGCGGCGGAACTCCTCGAAGACGCGGCGCAGCAACCCCGTCCAGCCGATGTGCCCGTCATGGGCCCACAGCGCGCGCCGCACGGCCTCGCAGCCGAGCCAGGCGCCGCTCCCCTCGTCGGAGATCGGCCAGCCCCAGCCGCCGATGCGGTAATGTCGCCCGGCGACGATCCCGTAGCCGATCGTCCCGGTGCCGACGATGACGACGCCGCCGTCGCGGCCGCCATGCGCGCCGACGCAGGCGGCATGCGCATCGGTGGTGGCCAGCGAGCGGCGGAACGGCAGGGGCTGCATGCGGGCGCGGCTCAGAAGCCCCGGCTCCGAGGCCCCGGCGAGCGCGAGGCAGGCGACGGTGCGCGCGAAATCTTGCGTCGAAAGCCCCGCCGCGTCGAAACACTGCATCGCGGCATCGAGCGCGGCGGCGATGCTCTCCTCGATCCCGAGACGAAGATTTGCCGGCCCGGCCCGGCCCTCGCCCAGCACCTCGCCCGAACGCCGCGCGAGCCGGGCGCGGCATTGCGTTCCGCCGCCATCGACGCCGAGCAGCAGCTCGCCATGCGTCATCCCACGCCCTTTCCTTTACCCCCTGTCAACACCCGAGACCGGAAACATATCTATGTGTTGCGCGCCGAAGGGAGCATCGGAGTGGAGGAGACGGAGCGTCCGAGCCCGCGCTATTCGGGCATCGATTTGTGGAGCCCCGCCGACATTCTGGCGGCGATGCTGGAGGGCCAGTTCGCCGCTGTCGCCGCGGTCCACGCCGCGCGGCCGGCGATCGAGCGGGCCGCGCTCGCGGTCGCCGCTCGGCTCGAGGCCGGTGGCCGGCTCGTCTATGCCGGGGCCGGCACCTCCGGGCGCCTCGCGGTGCAGGACGGCGCCGAGCTGACCCCGACCTTCAGCTGGCCGGCCGACCGGCTGCTGTTGCTGATGGCGGGCGGCGAGGAAGCCTTGACGCGCGCCGTCGAAGGCGCCGAAGACCGCTCAGAGGCGGCCGCGGCGCTCGCCCGCCGGCACCGGATCGACGCGCGCGACGTCTTGATCGCGGTCGCGGCGAGCGGCACCACGCCCTTCACGCTGGCGCTGTTGCGCGAAGCGAAGCGCGTGGGCGCACTGGCGATCGGCATCGCCAACAACCCGGAGACGCCGCTCCTCGCCGAAGCCGACCACGGAATCGCGCTCTCCACCGGCGCCGAGCCGATCGCCGGCTCGACCCGCATGAAGGCCGGCACGGCGCAGCGCATCGCGCTCAATCTGCTGTCGTCGCTGGTCATGATCCTGCTCGGCCGCGTCTATAAGGGGCTGATGGTCGATCTGCAGGCGGCCAACAAGAAGCTGGCCCGGCGCAGCGAGAACATCCTCTCGCACCTGACCGGGCGGGGCCGCGAGGAGGTGCGCGCCGCCCTGGCGCAGGCCGAGGGCAGCGTCAAGGAGGCGTTCTTACTGCTCGAAGGATCGAGCCTGGAGGAGGCGCGGCTGGCGCTCGAACGCGCCGGCGGCCGGCTCGGCGCCGCCAAGGCGCTCGTCGATACCCGCCGCGCCGCGCGCCGCCGCAGCAAGGAGCCGCAGGGCGCGACGTAGCCCTGCAATACCGCCGTGCGTGGTTTGAGACGGGCGCCTTGCGCGCTCCTCACCATGACGCTGTTCTTTGTGGCGTGAGGAACGCCCTCATCCTGAGCCGGCGCGAAGCGCCGTGTCGAAGGACGCAATGACCGGTATTCCGCTAATCCGGGAAAAACCGGTTCGGCGGGCGCGGCAGGCCGAGGTTTTCGCGCAGGGTCCGGCCCTCGTATTCGCGGCGGAAGAGGCC
>DASYYD010000278.1:0-2145 GCA_035934195.1 Allostellaceae bacterium
TCGATGACGGCGCGGCCGAATTCCTGGTGCTCGCTGAGGGTCACGCCGCCGCCCAATTCCATGCACATCGTCTGCATGCCGTAGCAGATGCCGAGCACCGGCAGGCCGAGGCGGAAAACGATATCGGGGGCGCGCGGCGAAGCGCCTTCGGTGACGGAAGCCGGCCCGCCCGAGAGGATGATCGCCTTCGCGTCGAAATCGCGGATCGCGGCCTCCGAGATCGTGGCCGGATGGATCTCGCAATAGACCCCGCTCTCGCGCACCCGGCGGGCGATCAGCTGCGTCACCTGGCTGCCGAAATCGAGGATCAGGACGCGGTCGGTCATGGGTCGCCACCAGCAGCGGGTTCGCCCACCTCACCCTCCCCGTCGCTGACGCGACGGATCCCCTCCCTCTCGCCCCGAAGGGCGGAGAGGGCCGGGGTGAGGTGGGGGGATTTTGCAGGTTCGGGTTTGCGCTCGAAGATCGCGACGAAGAATCCGTCGGTGCCGTGCCGCGCCGGCGAGAGGCGCGCGAAGCGGCCGATGCCGGGGGCGACGCCGCCGATCGCCTCGGCCCAGGCGCGCTCGGCGGGGTAGAGCGAGAAATCGGGCTCGGCGGCGAGAAAGGCTTCGGCCTGGGCCTCGTCCTCCTGCACGAGAAACGAGCAGGTCGCGTAGACGAGCCGCCCGCCCGGCTTCACGAGCCGCGCCGCGCTGCGCAGGATCTCCTGCTGGCGTTCGACCAGTTCGGCCAGATCCTGCGGCCCCGAGCGCCACTTGGCGTCGGGGTTGCGCCGCCAGGTGCCGGTGCCGAGGCAGGGAACGTCGAGAAAGACGCGGTCGAAGCTTCGCGCGTGGCGCTTCACCCATTTGTCGCGCTCTCCCGACAGCGCGCGGCGCTCGACATTGCTGACCCCGGCGCGGCGCAGCCGCTGCGCGGCGCGCTCCAGCCGGCGCGCCGAGACGTCGCAAGCGACGAGCGTGCCGCGGTTGCGCATCTGGGCGGCGAGCGCCAGCGTCTTGCCGCCGGCGCCGGCGCAAAAATCGACGACCCGCATATGCGGCCGCACGCCGGCGAGCAGCGCGGCCAGTTGCGAGCCTTCGTCCTGCACTTCGACGAGGCCCTCCTTGAAGGCGGCGAGGGCGGAGAGCGGCGCGCGCCCGGCGAGCCGCAAGCCGAGCGGCGACCAGGGGGTCGGCTCGGCCGCCATGCCCGCCGCCGCCAGCGCCTTGCGCGCGCCGTCGCGGTCCCCCTTCAGCAGGTTGACGCGCAGATCGGTCGGCGCCGGCCTGTTGAGCGCCGCCATCTCGGGCTCGAACCGCACGCCGAAGACTTGCGCGAGATGCGGTTCGAGCCACTCGGGCAGCGCGTTTCTGACGGCCCGCGGCATTTGCGGATGCTCGAGGGTGTGGCCGGCGAGGCTGCGCAACAGCCGTTCCTCGGCGGGGGCGAGCGGGGCGGGGCGAAAGCGGTCGCCGTCGCAGCAGGCGCGGATGCGCTCTTGCGTCCAGCCTTCGATCAAGGCGAGCGCGGCGATAACCCGGCCGCGCGCCGCCGGCACGGCGCCGCCGCCGGCGCGGCCGAGCCACCAGTCGAGCGCGGCCCGCTGGCGCAGCACGGCGTAAACATGGCCGGCGATGGCGGCGCGGTCCTTCGCGCCGATATAGCGCCGCCGGCGGAAATAATCGGCGGCGGCATCGTCGGCCGGCCGGGGGCCGGCCTCGACCGCCCCGAGAATGTCGATCGCCGCGGCGACCTGCGCGCCGGGGGTCAAGATGCGCCTTCGGTCAAAATTCGCCCTTGATCGGATGAACCCGCCGTCCCCGTCATACCGGCGGAGGCCGGTATCCACGGCGGCCCTGGGTCCCGGCCTTCGCCGGGACGACACTCCGGTGGGTCATTCGATGTCTCACGGCTCGTTCGGATAGTTCGGCGCCTCGCGGGTCATCGCGATGTCGTGCACGTGGCTCTCGCGCAGCCCCGATGGGGTGATGCGCACAAAGGTGCAGTTTGTCTGCATCTCGGGGATCGTGCGGTTGCCGGTATAGCCCATCGCCGCGCGCAGGCCGCCGATCAGCTGGTGCACGATGTTGCCCACCGGCCCCTTGTGCGGCACGCGCCCCTCGACACCTTCGGGGACGAGCTTCAAGGTGCTCGTCACCT
>DASYYD010000336.1:0-5022 GCA_035934195.1 Allostellaceae bacterium
TGGCGGCGGCTGTCTGCGCCACCTCGCGCGGCGCGACGCCGAGCCGATCAAGCCGCGCCATCAGGGAGGCTTGCAAGGTCGCCGGCACCGTCGCCCGTGCGCCCGGGATGGCCGCGATCGTGCCGTGCGCCGCGCCGGCCTCCGCCTCGAGCACGACCTTGGTCACTTCTTCGAGGAAAAGCGGCACACCGTCGGTGCGGTCGAGGATCTCCTCGACGATGTCGGCCGGCAACGCCGCGTTCGCGGCGAGCCGTTCGACCAGTGCCGTCCCTTCCCGGCGGCCGAGCCGCGACAGCGCCAGCACCGTCACATGCGCCTGGCCGACCCAACTCGGCTGAAACTCCGGGCGAAAGGTCGCGATCAGCAGCACCGGCAAACGCTCGACCCCGGCGATCGTGCGGTCGAGCAGTTCGAGCGAGGTCGGGTCGATCCAGTGCACATCCTCGAACACCATCAAAACCGGCTGCCCCCGCGCGAGGCTCGCGAGCTGGCGGAGCAGCGCCTCGAAGGTCCGCTCCTTCTTCTGCTGCGGCGTGAGGTCGAGGACGGCGCCGGGGCCGGCCGGAAGAGACAAGAGATCGGCCAGGAGCGGCAGATCCTCGGCCGCCGCGCCGCCAAGCAGTCGCGCCAGCTTCTCGCGTTTCGCCGCCGCATCGTCGTCGCGCTGGAAGCCGGCCGCGCGCTCCAGTTGGCCGATGACCGAGTAGAGCGCGCTTTCGCTGTGATGCGGCGAACAGAAATAGCGCAGCCGCACATGCGGTTCGCCGGCGATGCGCTCGGCGAGCGCTTCCGCGAGCCGCGATTTGCCGATCCCCGGCTCTGCCGACAGCAGCACGACGCGGCCTTCGCCGCCGCTCGCCTGCGCCCAGCGGCGAAGCAGCAGCTCCAATTCCTCCTCGCGGCCGACGAGCGGCGTCTCGCGCGAGCGCAGCGCCTCGAAGCGGCTGGCGAGCCCGCTCTCGCCGAGCACCTGCCAGGCGCGCACCGTCCCGGCAAAGCCCTTCAGCTCCTGCGGCCCGAGATCGCGCAGCTCGAACAGGCCGCCGACATGGCGCCGGGTCGCCTCCGCGATGACGATCTCGTTGCGGCCGGCGAGCGATTGCAGGCGCGCCGCGAGGTTCGGCGTCTCGCCGACGACGCCGCGCTCCTGCGCCGCGCCGGCGCCCAGCAAATCGCCGACCACGACGAGCCCGGTGGCGATGCCGAGCCGCACCTCGAGCCGCTGCGCGAGCGCGAGCCGGCCGACCGCATCGACGATGGCGAGGCCGGCGCGCACGGCCTGCTCGGCGTCCTCCTCATGCGCCTGCGGGTAGCCGAAATAGGCGAGGATGCCGTCGCTCATGTATTTCGCGACGAAGCCGCCGAAGCGCGACAGCTGCTCGGCGGCGCAATGCTGATAGGCGCCGATCACCTCGCGCAGATCTTCGGGGTCGAGCCGCGTCGCCAGCTCGGTCGAGCCGACCGCGTCGCAGAAGAGGATCGTCACTTGCCGCCGCTCGGCCGCGGCGACATCGGACGGCGGTCTCGAAGCCGGCGCCGCCAGGACAGGCTCGGCGGCCGCCGGCGCGTCCCGCAATGCCGCAATCGCGGCGAGCAGCTTGCGGCGGTGCCCGATCGAAGCGACGCCGAGACCGGCAAGATCCTCGGCCGTCAGCTCGGGGAGCACGCCCGCGTCGATATCGTTGTCGCGGAAGGCGGCCGTATATTGCTCGAGGCCGAGCCCCCGCAACCATGCCGTAATGTCCATCGGCATTGCTGAAAGCCGCTGATCAACGGCAACATTACTACCCGGCGGCGGCAAACAACAGGAGGCGAGCGTGGCGGGTGTGCTCGACGGCGTGCGGGTTCTGGATTTCGGGCGCTACATCGCCGGGCCGTTCTGCGCCGCCTTGCTCGCCGATCTCGGCGCCGAGGTGATCCGCATCGAGCGATTGGAGGGCGGCGAGGACCGCTTCTTCATCCCGGTGGGCGCCGGCGCGCAAGGCGGCGGGGCGATGTTCCTCGCGATGAACCGCAACAAGCTCGGGATGACGCTCGATCCCGCCGCGCCGCAAGGCCGCGAGATCGTCCGCCGCCTCGTCGCGACGGCCGACGTGGTCGTCGCCAACTTGCCGCCGCGCGTGCTGCGCTCGCTCGCGCTCGACCTCGACAGCCTGCGCGCCGTCAAGCCCGACATCATCCTCGTCACGGCGACCGGGTTCGGGGCGGGCGGGCCGCTCTCCGACAAGCACGGCTTCGACGGCATCGGCCAGGCGATGTCGGGCGCGGTCTATCTGAGCGGCACCCCCGAGCAGCCGATCGCCTTGAAATTGCCCTGGGTCGATTTCGGCACCGCCTGCCTTTCCGCCTTCGGCGCGCTCGCCGCACTCCTCGAACGCGGCAAGTCCGGGCGCGGCCAGAAGGTCGAGGGGGCGTTGCTGCGCACCGCCATCGCCTTTGCCAATGCGACGCTGATCGAGCAGGCGCTGACGCGGGCCGACCGCACCGCGATTCTCAACCGCGGCTTCAACGCCGCGCCCGCCGACCTCTACAAGACGCGGGACGGCTGGATCGTCACCACGATCATCGGCGAGCCGATGTTCCGCCGCTGGGCGAAGATGCTGGGCGAGCCGCATTGGCTCGAAGACCCGCGCTTTTGCGACGACCAGTCGCGCGCCGACCACGGCGAGATCATCGCCGAGCGCATGCGCCGATGGTGCGCCGAACGGAGCTCGGCCGAGGCGCTCGCCGCGCTGGAGGAGGCGAGCATCGTCGCCGGCGAGATGCTGTCGCCGCAGCGCGCGCTGGAGGAGCCGCATATCCGCGCCGCGCACCTCTTGGAAGAGCGCGAGTTTCCCGGGCTGGCGCAAACGGTGCCGCTGGCGCCGACGCCGATCGAGCTGTCCGAGACCCCCGGCGAATACCGCCGCCATGCGCCGCGCCTCGGCGAGCACACGCAAGAGATCCTCGCGAGCCTCGGCTATTCGGCCCAGGAAATCGCGCAGCTGCGGGAGGCGAAGGTCATCTAGCGCCCTTGTCGTCCCGGCGAAAGCCGGGACCCGTCTCGGCCATGGATACCGGCTTTCGCCGGCATGACAGTTCAATTACCCCAAGGGGCCCTGGAAGACCTGGTCGGCGTAGCTGTCGGACAGCGGCTCGAGGCGCTCGGGCCAGTTGCCGTTGACCTTGCGGCGCTCGGATTGCGGCCGCGCGCGGCCGTCCCAGCCGATCTGCTCCATATAGCAATAAAGCTGGATGCAATGGCCGTCGGGGTCGAGCGCGAAGGCGGCATAGTCGATCCCGGGATAGAGCTCGGGCGGAATGTCGACCAATGTGACGCCGTGCTCCTTCAGGAACCGCACCGCCTCGCGCAACTGGCTGTAGCTGCCGACCTCGACGCCGAAGCTGGCGCAGCTCGTATGGTCGGATAGGCCGAGGACCCCGCGCAATTCCTTCGGATAGAGCGCCAAACTGTGGTGCTCGCCGCCAACGCGGAGGTACGCGCAGCGGGCGCCCTGGTATTGCGTCTCCTCGCTTTTGACGAAGCCGAGGCGCTCGACATAGAAGGTTTCGGCGCTCGCGACATCGTCGACGAAGAGCGCGACCGGGCCGATCTTGGTGATCTTGAAGGGCCGCGGCAGCAATACGCCCTCGACATCGAAGGCGGCCGGCAGCTTTTCGCGATAGCGGTTGCCGGAATGGATGTCGATGCCTTTCCCCTCCGCTTCGGCGAGTTCGGCGACTTCGGGCATCTGCGGCAGCGGCGGCTTTTCGCCGAAGCCGCGATAGTACATCTCGCGCGGTTTCGACTCCTGCGTCCAGCCGATCTGCTCGATGCCGTAATAGAGTTCGACTGTGTGGCCGTCGGGGTCGTAGACATAGACGTGCCAGTTCGAGCCCGGCATGTCGCGGCCGACGCGCTGGATCTTCACCTGGTGCTTTTGGAAATAGTCGTGGGCCGAGACGATCTCGCGCAGGCTGCCGCACTGCCAGGTGATCTGGTTGATCGTGACGCCGGGCACGAATTTGCGGTCGCTTCGGTGGTCCATGACTTTTTTCGAGAACAGCACCATCGCGTGATGATCGCCGCCGTAGCGCATGAAATAGCCGTGGCTGCCGCCCAGCCCCTTATCCTTCGGGAACCACGGCGCGCGCGAGAAATCGGCGATGTCGGAGACGCGGAAGCCCAAGAGGTCGCCGTAGAATTCGCGGCCCTCCTCGAGCTTCTCGATGTTGAAGCCGAAATGCCCGAGCCGGCGGATCTTGAACGGGCGCGGCAGCATGACGCCGCCGACATCCCAGCGCTCGGAATTTGTTGCCGTCATCGCGTTCCTCCGAAGTGGTCGGTTCCCATGTAGCTCGTCAGGTCGATGAATTCGAGGACGGTGCCGTCGGGGTCGCGAAAATAGGCGCGCGGGCCGTTGACGACGCCGCCCTGGCGGTCCTCCTCGAAGAAAATCTCGACGCCGCGGGCGCGCAGATGCGCGAGCGCGGTCGGGTAATCCGCATGCGCGACGGCGAAGGAATGATGCACGCCGCCGTGGCTCTCGGCACGCGGATTGATCGGCGGGTCGCGCGCGACGAGGATGAGGCACGTGCCGGCCGCGTCGAGAAAGGCGAGCTTCCCCGCCGCCACGGTCGCGAGATGCCGGCAGCCGACGATCTCGGTGTAGAAGCGCGTGCTCGCCGCCACGTCGCTGACGGGGATCGAGAAATGCGCGACGGATTTGAGCGGCACCATTCCCGTCCTCCCTCGCTTTTCGCGCCGGCTATTTGCACGGATTGATCCAGCGAAGCCCGCTGAACCGGGCAAAATCGGCATCGGTCGAGTAGAGCACATAGCCGCGCTCGATGGCGAGGACCGCCAGATGGGCGTCGGTCGTCAGGTTGCCGGCCGTGCCGAGACGCTCGAGTTCCGCGCGAAGTCGCGGAAAATGGCTATCCGACGGCTGCGCGATGTGGACCTGCGGCAGCGCCAGCCAGGCCTCCAGCCGGTTCATTACATCCTCCACCGTCAGCGAGCGCGCCACCACCTTGCGGTTT
>DASYYD010000395.1:0-3788 GCA_035934195.1 Allostellaceae bacterium
GGATCGTCATCGGCATCGCCGCGCTGATCATCTGGGTGGTGCGCTTCACCTTGCCGGAATCGCCGCGCTGGCTCGCGACCCACGGCCAGGGCCAGCGGGCGCTCGACCTGTTGGCGCGGATGCGGCTCAAGACCGTGCCGCTCGACACCCTCTCGACCGACGCGGCGAGCGACACGAAGAGCGACCCCTTCGGCATCGTCTTCCGCAACTACCCGGGGCGCGTCATCGCCGGCATGATCTGCTTCTTCGCCTTCTTCGGCATCGCGCTCGGCTTCGGCGCGTGGCTGCCCAACATCCTGAAGGCGCGCGGGCTGACGATCCAAACCTCGCTCGCCTACACGATCGGCATCACGCTCGCCTTTCCCTGCGCCAGCGCCTTCATGATGTACGCGCTCGAGAAATTCGGCCGCAAGCCGACCGCCGTCGCCGCCTTCGTGCTGGCGGGCCTCGCCGCGATCGGCTTCGGCAGCGCGACGACGAATATGATGGTCGTCGTCGCCGGCTTCATCATGGTGTTCTTCATCCAGCTCGCCGGGAATTCGTCGCAGATCTTCATCTCCGAGGTGTTTCCCACCAACGCTCGCGCTTCCGGCTTCGGCCTGGCGCAGGCGGTCGGCCGCTTGGGAGCGATCATCATTATCCCGACGATCCTTCTGGTGCAGAACAGGTGGGGCCTGCCGACGGTCTTCGGGCTGCTCGCGGTCTTGCTGATCATTGCGGCGGTGGCGGTGACGCAGGTCGGCCCGGAAGCGCGAGGCCTCTCGCTCGACGAGTTGGCGCCGCCGACCGCGTGAGATCTCACAACAGAGGCAGGGGGAGACAGCACCAAGTCCGTCGTCATACCGGCGAAAGCCGGTATCCGTGTCTGCCATGGGTCCCGGCCTTCGAGCGTGTGAAGGTATTGAAAATGCGGGCTGCAGGCCCGGCATCGCGACGGCGCTACGCGCCTCCTCGGGATGACGTACTTCATTGATGGCATTAAGAAAAATCGTCATCCTGAGGAGCGCCCGGAGGGCGCGTCTCGAAGGACGCACGACGCCGATCCCCGCAGCCCGGCAAAAGACTCACACTTCTCCCTCGCCGAGACGCCGATAGATATCTCCGTGTCCTCTGTGTCTGAGTGGCTACTGGCCGAACAGCTTCGGAAACCCCTGCCAACAGGCGTCGTAGTCGCGCTGCAAGGCCGGCGTCTCAAGGGCGAAGCGGGTCGGCGCGATGACGAGGCGCGTCTCGAACATGAAGGCGAGGGTGTCCTCGATCTTGTGCGGCGTGAGCTCGGCCGCGCTCGCCCGCCCCCAACTGGCGGCGTCGGGGCCGTGCGCCGCCATGCAATTGTGCAGCGACGCCCCGCCCGGCTCGAAGCCGCCCGCCTTCGCGTCATATTGCCCGCGCACCAGCCCCATGAACTCGTTCATCACGTTGCGGTGGAACCAGGGCGGGCGGAAACTGTGCTCGGCCACCAGCCAGCGCGGCGGGAAGATCACGAAATCGCAATTGGCCGTGCCCTCGCTCTCGCTCGGGGCCGTCAGCACGGTGAAGATCGACGGGTCGGGGTGGTCGAAGCTGACCGTGCCGATCGTGTTGAAATGCGCCAGATCGTATTTGTAGGGCACGTAGTTGCCGTGCCAGGCGACGACGTCGAAGGGCGAATGCCCGATCTCCGTCGCCCATAGATTGCCGGCGAACTTGACGACCAGCTCAAAGCGCCCCTCGCGATCCTCGTAGGCGGCCGCGGGGGCGAGGAAATCGCGCGGATTGGCGAGGCCGTTGGCGCCGATGGGCCCGAGCGCCGGCAGGCGAAAGAGGTTGCCGTAATTCTCGCAGACATAGCCGCCCGCCCGCCCGTCCGGCAATCCGACGGCGAACTTGACGCCGCGCGGCACGACCGCAACCTCGCCCGGCGCCGCGGTGATCCTGCCGAACTCGGTCGCGATCTCGAGCCGCCCCGCTTGCGGCACGATCAGGAGTTCGCCGTCGGCGTCGGAAAAGACGCGGTCCGTCATCGGTCGGGTGGCGCGATAGACATGGATCGCGACCCCGGCACGCTCGCGCGCATCGCCGTTGCCGCCCATCGTCATGAGCCCCTCGACGAAATCGGCGGGGTGGTCCGGGAACGGCAGCGGATCCCAACGCAGCCGGTTCGGCGTCGGCGCCGCCTCGGCGAAGGGCGCGCCGCGCAGGAGCCCGTTGTCGGTCCGCGCGAAGGCGCGATGCATCGCCGAGGGGCGGAGGCGGTAGAGCCAGGAGCGCCGGTTCTCGGCGCGCGGCGCGGTGAAGGCGGTGCCCGAGATCTGCTCGGCGTAAAGCCCGCGCGGCGGCCGCTGCGGCGAATTCTGGCCCTCAGGCAAGGTTCCCGGCAGCGCCTCGCTCGCATGCTCGTTGCCGAAGCCGGAAAGATAGCATTCGCCGGTCATCGCCCTTTCCTTCCCGGCCGCCGCGAGTCCCTCTTCAGATATCGAAGAACGCCGTCTCGCCCGGCCCTTGCAGGATGATGTCGAAGCGGTAGGCCTCGCCCTCGAGCCGCCGCGCCTGGAGCGTTTGCCGCACTTGCGGATCCTCGATCGACAGCAGCACCGGATCGGCCTCGTTCGCGCTCTCGTCGGCGAAATAGATGCGCGTATAGAGCTGCTTCAAGAGGCCGCGGGCAAAGATCGCGACCTCAATATGCGGCGCCTGCAGGCTGTTGCCGCGGCCGGGCACCGGGCCGGGGCGGACCGTGGTAAAGCGGAAGCGGCCTTGCGTGTCGGTGAAGACGCGCCCGAACCCGGTGAAGCCCGGGTCGAGCGGCTTCTCGGTCTGCGGGTCGTCGGGATGCGCGTAGCGGCCGGCGGCGTTCGCCTGCCACAATTCCAGAAAGGCGTCCGGCACCGGCGCGCCGTCGCCGTCGGTGATCCGCCCCTCGACGACGACCCGCTCGCCGGCCGGGTTGCCGCGCGCCAGATCGGCCCATTCCGGGCGGTCGAGCCCGAGATGATAAAATGGCCCGACCGTCTGCGACGGGGTCGGGATCAGCTTTTCCGCCATGGGGATCAGCCCTGCTCCAAGGGCGTCGCGGCGCGGCCCCGCAACACGACGTCGAAGCGGTAGCCGAGCGCCCACTCCGCTTCGCTCAATTCGGGGTCGTAGTCGGCGATCAGCCGCTCGCGCGCCGCCCTATCGGGCGTGCTCTGGAATATCGGGTCGAACGCGAGGAGCGGGTCGCCCGGGAAATACATCTGGGTGATCAGGCGCGTCGCGAAGGCGGGCCCGTAGATCCCGAGATGGATGTGCGCCGGCCGCCAGGCATTGTAGGTGTTGCGCCACGGATCGGCGCCGGGCTTGATCGTCAGAACGCGGTACTCGCCGCTGGCGCCCGTCACGACCTGGCCGAGCCCGTCGAAATTCGGGTCGAGCGGCGCGTCGTGCTGGTCGATGGGATGCTTGTAGCGGCCGGCGGCGTTGCATTGCCACAATTCGACGAGAGTTCCGGCGACGGGTCGCCCGTCCTCGTCGAGGACGCGGCCCGAGAGGATCATGCGCTCGCCGAGCGGCGGGCCGCCATGTCCCTGCGTCAGATCGGCGGCGTCGGGGCCGGCCCAGCCGCCGCTGAAAACCGGCCCTGTGACCTCCGACAAGGTGTGTTCGAGGGCGATCGGCGGCCGCGCCGGCGAGCGCTTCTCGGTGCTCTTGTAGCCGGGATAGAGGTAAGGGGGCTGGCCGTCCGCGCGCGGGCGGTTGAACGGCCGGATCGGCGTCGTCATTGCCGCGTCTTCCAATATTTCCGGGGGCTCGGCATCGCCGGCGATCGT
>DASYYD010000398.1:0-2066 GCA_035934195.1 Allostellaceae bacterium
GGCTCGTCGAGGGCGACATCCTCAACATCGACGTGACCCCGATCCTGGGCGGCTGGCACGGCGATTCGAGCCGCATGTTCTTCGTCGGCGACAGGATCCCGTTGAAGGCGCGAAAGCTCGTCGAGGTGACCCACGAGGCGATGATGCGCGGCATCGCGGTGATCCGCCCGGGGGTACGGATCGGCGCCATCGGCGAGGCGATCCAGCGCTATGCCGAAAGCCACCGCTATTCGGTGGTGCGCGACTTCTGCGGCCACGGCATCGGCCGCATCTTCCACGATGCGCCCTCGATCCTGCACTACGGCCGCGCCGAGGACGGCCCGGAAATGCGCGAGGGCATGCTGTTCACGGTCGAGCCGATGATCAACGCCGGCCGCTGGGAAGTGAAGATCCTCGGCGACGGCTGGACCGCGGTGACGAAGGACCGCTCGCTGTCGGCGCAGTTCGAGCACACGGTCGGGGTGACCGCCGCCGGCCACGAGATCTTCACGCTCAGCCCCAAGGGCTGGGACCGCCCGCCCTACCCGGTTTAGCCGGCGCCACCGGTCGCGGCTTGAGCCGGGGCCCCAAATCGTAGCACTGTGGCGGCATGCGCAAAGGCGGCAGCGAGGAGGGGCCATGAAGATCGGTTTTGTCGGGCTCGGCATCATGGGCCGGCCGATGGCGATCAATCTGATGAAGGGCGGGCACCAGCTCTTCGTCTACGGCAAGCGCCGCCTGCCGCAGGACGTGCGCGAGGCCGGCGCCACCGTCTGCGACACGCTCAGCGAGGTCGCCGCGGCTGCCGAAATCGTCATCCTGATGGTCCCCGACACCCCCGACGTGAGAAGCGTCCTCTTCGACGCGGACGGCGTCGCCGCGGGCCTCTCGCCCGGCAAGACCGTCGTCGATATGAGTTCGATCTCGCCGATCGAGACGAAGGCGTTTGCCGCCGAGATCGCGAAGAAAGGCTGCGGCTATGTCGATGCGCCGGTCTCCGGCGGCGAGGTCGGCGCCAAGGCCGGCAGCCTGACGATCATGGTCGGCGGATCGGAGCGCGACTTCGCCAAGGTCAAGCCGCTGTTCGAACTGATGGGCAAGAACATCACCCTCGTCGGCGAGGTCGGCGCCGGGCAGACGACCAAGGTGGCGAACCAGATCATCGTCGCGCTGACCATCGAGGCGGTCGGCGAGGCGCTGCTTTTTGCTTCTCGCGCCGGCGCCGACCCGGCCAAGGTGCGCGAGGCGCTGATGGGCGGCTTCGCCTCCTCGCGCATCCTCGAAGTGCACGGCGAGCGCATGATCAAGCGCACCTTCGACCCCGGCTTCCGCATCGAGTTGCACCAGAAGGATCTGGGCCTCGCGCTCGCCGGCGCTCGGGCGCTGAGCCTCTCGCTCCCCAACACCGCGACGACGCAGGAGCTCTTCAACGCCGCCGCCGCGCTCGGCGGCAAGGGCTGGGACCATTCGGGCCTGGTGCGCGTCCTCGAGCACCTCGCCGGCCACCCCGTCGCGAAATAAAGGATCTCCCTCGCCCCGCTTTCGCGGGGCGAGGGTCGGGGTGAGGGGCAAGAGCATGCGCGGCAAGGACGAAAAGCGCTCGGGACGTGCGCGTTCGCTCCGCCGCTCGCTGACCAGGTCGGAATTTCTCCTGTGGACGAAAATCCGAAATCGCCAGCTCGGAGGCTTCAAGTTCGTCCGGCAAGAGCCGATCGGGCCGTATTACGCCGATTTTATCTGCCGCGAGCGCCGGCTGGTCGTCGAGCTCGATGGAGGACAGCACGCCGAGAGTTTGACCGATCCTCGCCGTGATGCGGAGTTGTCCGCGCTCGGATACCGCATCATCCGGATCTGGAACAACGACATGGTGGAGAACGCCGCGGGTGTTCTCCAGATGCTGCTGTCCGAGCTGCGGAAATAGCCCCTCACCCGGTCCCTCTCCCCGTCGGACGGGGAGAGGGAGGTTGCTTTAGCGGACCTCCCTCGCCCCGCGAAAGCGGGGAGAGGGACGGGGTGAGGGGCAACGAGGCGGTCAGCCGAGCGCCCGCTCCAGCGTCTCGACCAGATTGTCGCGGCCGGGGGCGCTT
>DASYYD010000401.1:0-4095 GCA_035934195.1 Allostellaceae bacterium
CGGCGGACGGCATGGAGGTGCGCCTCTTGTGCGCGCTGCCGCGCGGGGCGATGGCAGTGTTCTCGCTGGGACCGGGCAGGGTCGGGCGCGCGGTCGCCCATCGCACGGTCGAGGACATCTGGTATTTCGTCGCGGGCAAAGGGCGAATGTGGCGCCGCCGCGACGGCGGGGAAGAGATCGTCGCGGTCGAACCCGGCGTCTCGGTCGGCATTCCGCTCGGCACGCAATTCCAGCTGCGCTGCGACAGCGCCGAGCCGCTCGCCGCCGTCGCCGTGACGATGCCGCCCTGGCCGGGCGAGGAAGAGGCGTATTTCGTCGACGGCATCTGGCCCGCGACGGTGTGAGGCGCCGCCGCCGGGAACCAGCGCCCCGCGATCGGGTTGGTTCTTCGGCTGCCGCGCGGAAACCGCGATGACGAGAGCGAACAATTTCGATGCGCTGCGCCTCCTGGCCGCGGCCTCGGTCATTTTTTCGCATTCCTTTCTGATCGCCCAGGGCAGCCAGGCGCGCGAGCCCTTCAACCTGCTCAGCGGCAACCAGTCGGTGCTGGGGCTCGCCGGGGTGTTCGTGTTCTTCGCGATCAGCGGCTTTCTCGTGACGCAGAGCTTCGAGAGCACCGCGCGTCCCGCTCATTTTCTCGCGAAGCGGGCCTTGCGGATCTTCCCCGGGCTCTTCGTGGCGACCCTCGTTTCCGCCTTTGTCGTCGCGCCGCTCGTTACGACGGAGCCGCTCGCGCGCTATCTCGGGTCGCCGCCGCCCTATGCCTATGTGCTGGGCAATACCAGCCTGCTCGATCCGCACGTGCACGAATTGCCGGGGGTGTGCTTCGAAAACAATCCCGTCGGGCTCGAGATCAACGGCTCGCTGTGGAGCCTGCAGCTCGAATTCATGATGTACCTGATGGTGCTGGGGCTCGGGGTGGTGCGCCTGTTGACGCTGCCGATGGCGCTGTTGCTGCTCGGCCTCGGCATTGCCTGCATTCGTTTCCCGGAACTGCAGATCCTCGGCGGCTGGGGCTGGATGCTCGGCTTCTTCGCCGCCGGCATGGCGCTCTACAAGCTGCGCGGCAGTCGCGTCTGGGACGGCCGCGCCGCGCTCGCCGCCCTCATCGGGCTCGCGCTCAGCATAAAGCTGCGCGCCTTCATCCTCCTCTTCCCGATTTTCGGCTGCTATCTCGCGCTGTGGCTGGCGCTCAACCCGCGCCTGCCGGTCATCCCGGCGGCGCGCTTCGGCGACCTCTCCTACGGGCTCTACATTTATGGTTGGCCGGTCGAGCAGATGATCTCGTGGCTGTCGCGTGGGCATGCCCCGTGGTGGGTGCTGTTTTCCGCCGGGCTGCCGATCGCCGGCGTGCTCGCGTTTCTCTCCTGGCACCTCGTCGAGAGCCCGGCATTGCGCCTGAAGCCGAAAGGCTCGGCGAGACAGACCCCGGCGGTCATTGTGCCGCCTGCGCCGTTGCGGGGCCGAGCGAGCGCATGAACTCGATCAGATAGGGCTTCCACAGTTCGGCGTAGAAGTGGGTGAAATGCCCGTGCGTCTTCGGCCCTGCCGGGATCAGCACATAGCGGCCGTCGCGCACCCGCTTCATCGCCCGCTCGACGGTGCCGAGCTCCGGCGGGTTGGCTTCGTCCTCCGCCGCGTTGATCAGCATCACCTTGGCCTCGATCTTGTCGAGGCCGGGCTCGGGGTTGTAGTCGCGGATCGCCTCGATCGCCCACAGCGCGTCGTTGGCGTCGCCCTTCGCCGCTTGCGCCAGACGCTCCTCGTAGAGCGCGTCGGCGGCGGCGAGCGTCGGCGCCATCTCCTGAATGCGCGTCGCGCTCTCGGTGCGCAGCGAGTTCGCCGCCGCCGTGTAGACGTAGTGGCGCGGGTTTTTCTCGTAGTCGCCGTTGTGCCAATCGGGGTCGTGCCGGATCGCCTCGGCGGCGGCCCGCCGCATGATCCAGTTGCGGCCGCTGATCTCGACCGGCTGGCAGGAGAGCGGCACCACCCCGTCCATCAGGTCGGGATACATCTCGGCCCACATCCAGGCGTGCATGCCGCCCATCGAGCTGCCGATGACGAGCCGCAGATGCGAGACGCCGAGCCCTTCGGTGACAAGCCGCCAGCCGCTCTCCACCATGTCGCGGTAGCGGTAGTGCGGGAACTTCCCCTTGAGGCCGTCGGAGGGCTTGCTGGAGCCGCCGCGGCCGATCGCATCGGGCATGATGATGAACCAGTCCGCCGTGTCGAGCGGCTGCCCCGGCGCGAACAATTCGGGGCCGAGCGTCGGTCGCAGCCAATTGGCGCCGGTGCCGGTGTTGCCCTGCAACAGCAAGACGCCGTTGACGATGCCGCCCGACGCATCGCGCTTCGGCGTTCCCATCGTGCGGTAGTGCAGCCGCAGTTCGGCAAGGCTCTCGCCGCTGCGGAAGACGTAGTTCCGGATGACGAAATCGGCCTCGCGGTAATTCGGCCATTGCGCATCGATCGGCATCGAAAGCTCTCCTGTGAAATTCGCCGGCCGGGTCAGGCGGCGGCGTCCTCGCGGATCATCTGGGCGCCCTTTTCGCCGATCATGATCGAGGGCGCGTTGGTGTTGCCGGTCGTCACCGCCGGCATCACCGAGGCGTCGATGACTCGCAGGCCCTCGATGCCGCGCACCCGGAGGCGCGGATCGACGACCGCCATCGGGCCCTCGCCCATGCGGCAGGTGCCGACCGGGTGGTGCAGGTTGCTGCCGGCCGCGCGCGCGAACCGGGCGAGCGCGTCCTCGCCGCGGACCTCGGGGCCGGGCGCGGTCTCGGCCGCGCTGTGGGAGGCGAGCGGCGGCTGCGCGAAGATCGCGCGCGTCGTCGCGACGCCGGACAGGAGCGCCGCCATGTCCGAGGGCGCCGACAGGTAATTCGGCTCGATCGCCGAGGCGGCGGCCGGGTCCGGCGAGCGCGTCATGATGCGGCCGCGGCTATCGGGGCGGACGACGCACACCGCGACCGTCATGCCGGGCGCGCTCTCCAGCCGGCCGACGCGCTGCGGATCGTAGCTGCCGGGCGTGAAGAGCAATTGCAGATCGGGGCTTGCGAGCCCCTCGCGGCTCTTGCAAAAGACCATCGCCGTCGTGACGCCGAAGGTCAGCGCGCCGCGCCCGCTCGCGATATAGCGAAGGGTTTCGCCGAGCAGCCGGGCGCCCCGCGCGAGCCCGTTGATCGAGACCGCATCGCGGACGCGGTGCGTCACCCGCAGCGCGAAATGGTCGGACAGATTGGCGCCGACGCCGGGCAGGTCGATGACCGGCGATATGCCGAGCGACAACAGATGCTCGGCCGGGCCGATCCCCGAAAGCTGCAGCAGATGCGGCGAGTTGACGGTGCCGCCGCACAGCACCACTTCGCGCGCGGCGTGCACGATGCCGCCCTGGCCGTCGCGGCGAAACGCGACGCCGACGGCGCGGCGCCCCTCGCAGACGATGCGTGTCGCGAGCGCCTTCGTCACGATGCGCAGATTGGGCCGCGATTTCGCCGCGGCGAGAAAGGTGCGCGCGGTCGAGCCGCGAAACCGGCCGCGCCGCGTCATCTGCGAATAGCCGACGCCTTCCTGCGTCTTGCCGTTGTAGTCGGGCGTCAAGGCGAAGCCCGCCTGCTGCGCGGCTTCGACGAAGCGGTGCGTCAACGGCAGGATCGTGCGGTAATCCTCGACGACGAGCGGTCCCGCGCGGCCCCGGTATTCATCCTCGCCCCCGGCATAGCGCTCGGATTTCTTGAAGAACGGCAGCACCTCGGCATAGCTCCAGCCGCGGCAGCCCATCTGCGCCCAGCCGTCGTAATCGGCCGGGTTGCCGCGCACATAGAGCATGCCGTTGATCGAGCTGGTGCCGCCCAATACCCGGCCGCGCGGCCAATGCAATGCGCGGTTGCCGGTGCCGACCTCGGGCTCGGCGTAGTAGTTCCAGTTGACGAGCGGGTTGGCGCGCAGATGCAGCGCCCCGGCCGGCACATGGATCATCGGGTGCCAGTCGCTGGGGCCGGCCTCGATGAGGATGACCGTCGCCCCCGTCTCGGAGAGGCGCGAAGCGACGACGCAGCCGGCCGAGCCGGCGCCGACGACGACGTAATCCGC
>DASYYD010000417.1:0-12471 GCA_035934195.1 Allostellaceae bacterium
AGATCGCGCGCCACCGGCTGGCGCAGGGCGAAGAGCCGCAGCGCGAGATTGTCGACCTCGCGCTGCAGCTGGTCGACCTTGGCGTCGCCTTCGACGACGCTCGCCGCGAGGTCGCTGTCGCGCTTGACCACCGCCTCGATCGCGGCGCCGAGCTGGCTCTCGGCTAGCCCGCCCATCTCGGTGATCGCGTTATTGAGGCGGTTCAGCTCCTCGTCGTAGTTCTTCATGATGTGGTCTGACGGCATCGCCGGATCTCCCCCAGGCGTTCGGCTCAGCCGAACCTGCCGGTAATATAGTCCTCGGTGCGCTTGTTCGCCGGGTGGGTAAAGATCCGCTCGGTCGCGTCGAACTCGATCAGCTCGCCGAGATAGATGAACGCCGTGTAGTCGGAACTGCGCGCCGCCTGCTGCATGTTGTGGGTGACGATGGCGATGCAGTAATCGGATTTCAATTCGCCGATCAACTCCTCGATGCGCTGCGTCGAGATCGGGTCGAGGGCGGAGGCCGGCTCGTCTAGCAGCAGGATCTCGGGCTCGATGGCGATGGCGCGGGCGATGCACAGCCGCTGCTGCTGGCCGCCGGAGAGAGACAGGCCGCTCTGCCTCAGCTTGTCGCGCACCTCTTCCCAGAGCGCGGCGCGCTTGAGCGCGCTCTCGACCCGGTCGTCCATCTCGGCCCGCGGCAGCCGCTCGTAGAGGCGGATGCCGAAGGCGATGTTGTCGTAGATCGACATCGGGAACGGCGTCGGCTTCTGGAACACCATGCCGACCCTGGCGCGCAGCAGGTCGAGGTCGCGTCCGGCGGCGAGGATGTTCTCGCCGTCGACGAGCACCTCGCCGGTGGCGCGCTGGCCGGGATAGAGCTCGTAGATCCGGTTCAGCACCCGCAGCAGGGTGGATTTGCCGCAGCCCGAAGGGCCGATGAAGGCGGTCACCTGCTTGTCGTAGAGCGGCAGGCTGATCCCCCGCAGCGCCTCGAACGCGTCGTAGAAGAAATGCAGGTCGCGGATCACGACCTTGGCGGCCTTGTCCGGCGCCGGCTCGGGGACGCGCTGCGAGGGGGCCGGTCGGGCGTCAAGCAAGGCGAAGCTCATGCTCCAGCAACTCTGCGCGTGGGGGCGGCGGCCGCGCCGCTTTTATGGCCGGCGGGCGATACGGTTCTATGGCCGTTCGATGACGGTTTGATGACACTTACCCGTCAGCACAGATCGGCGCCGATCGGCGTACCGGCGGCAAACGGCGGGATGAAGACGGTGAATACCGAGCCCGCCCCCGGCTCGCTCTCGATTTCGAGAAAGCCGCGGTGGCGGTTTAGGATGTGCTTGACGATCGCGAGCCCCAAACCGGTGCCGCCCATCTCGCGCGAGCGCGCGGTGTCGACGCGGTAGAAGCGCTCGGTGAGGCGCGGCAGGTGCTCGCGCGGGATGCCCTCGCCCTGGTCGCGCACGGCGACCCAGACGAAATTGGCGCGGCGATCGCCCGCCTCGCGCGGGCGGCGCTGGGCGATGCCTGCGGCGATCTCGATCTCGCTGCCGGTGCGGCCGTATTTGATCGCGTTGTCGAAGAGGTTCTGAAACACCTGCGCCAGTTCGTCCGGCTCGCCGCGCACCTCGGGCAGATCGGGCGGCGTCGCGATGCGGATGCGCATCTGGCGCTCGCCGGCGCGCAGTTCGAGCGCGTCGGCGGCGTGCCGCAACAGGGGTTCGAGAGCAACCTGCTCGGTCGGCGGCACATGCTCGTTCAGTTCGATCCGCGACAGCGACAAGAGATCCTCGACGAGCCGCGTCATGCGCGAAGCCTGCCCGTGCATGACCGCGAGAAACCGCTCGCGCGCCTCGGCGTCCTCGCGCGCCGGCCCCCGCAAGGTCTCGATGAAGCCGATGAGGCTGGCGAGCGGCGTGCGCAGCTCGTGGCTCGCATTGGCGATGAAATCGGCGCGCATCTGCTCGGCGCGCTTCAATTCGGTGATGTCGTGCAGGATGAGGACGGCGACCGCCTCGTCGAGCGAGGGACCCTCGATGCGGGCGATGCGGGCGCGCAGCTGGCGTTCGGTCGGCGCGGTGACGGTGAATTCGACGACGCGCGCGCTGTCCCCGCGCAATACCGCGTCGGCGGCGCCGAGCACCACCGGGTTGCGCAGCGCAGCGGCGAGGTCGCGTGGCTCGGGGGACGCCCCGACGAAGGAAGCGGCCGCCGGGTTCGCGCGCACGATGCGGCGCCGCTCGTCGAGCAGGATCAAGGGATCGGGGACGGCGGCGATCACCGCTTCCGCCTCGACGAGCCGCGCTTCGGCGGAACGCACCCGGTCGCGCCAGGCGCGCGAGAGGCGCAGGATCGCGAGCCACAGGTCGCGCGTCAGCCGCGGCACGCGGTTGCCGGCGCGGGCGGCGGCCGCCTCGCCGCCGGCGGCGAGCGTCTCGATCGCCTCGGCGAGCGCCCCCTGCGCCAGAAGAAAATGCAGCGCGAAGAGGAAGGTGAGGGCCAGCACCGCGAGCGCGGCGAGCAGAGCCGGTCCGGCGGCGAGGCGCCGCAATACGGCGAGCCCCGCGATGACGGCGAGGCTCGGCGCCGAGAGGGCCGCGGCGAACAGTGCGGCGCGGCCGAGGCTGGAGGCTCGCCGCGGGCGCATTCGGACTCGCGCCCGCCGGCCTCAGCCGATGGCGTCGTGCGCGGCGAGGGCCGCGAGATTGACGAGATCGGACACCGTCGCCCCGGTGCTGACGATCTGCACCGGATGCGACAGCCCGATCAACAGCGGCCCGACCGCCGTGCCGCCGCCCAATTGCGGCAACAGCTTCGCCGCGATGTTGGCGCTCGACAATTCGGGCATGACGAGGATGTTGGCGGGGCCGCCGAGACGGCAGAACGGGTAGAGCTGGCGCATCAGCCGGTCGTCGAGCGCAACGTCGGCGCTCATCTCGCCGTCGTATTCGAAATCGACATGGCGCCCGTCGAGAAGCGCGACGGCATCGCGCACGCGCTCGACATCGGCGCCCGTCGGGTTGCCGAAATTCGAGTAGGAGAGGAGCGCGACGCGCGGGCTGAGGCCGAGTTCGCGCCCCTTCATGGCGGCCTGCGCGGCGATGTCGGCCAATTCGGTCGCGCTCGGCCGCTCGTGCACGAGCGTGTCGGCGATGAGGACCGTGTGCTCGCGCGCCAGCAGCACGGTAAGGCCGAAGAGGGCGCGCCCCGGCGCCACCTCGATGACTTGCTGGACGCCGTCCAGCACGTCGAAGGAGTTGCGCGTGATGCCGGTCACCATCGCGTCGGCGTCGCCGCACGCCACCATGCAGGCGGCAAAGACGTTGCGGTCCTGGTTAACGAGGCGCTGGCAGTCGCGGTAGAGCATGCCCAAGCGCTGCCGGCGGGCATAGATGAGGTCGGTGTAGCGCTTGTTGTGCTGCGAGAGGCGCGCGTTGTGAATTTCCAGACCCGCCGGTGAGGAGAGTCCCATCGCGTCCATCGTTGCGCGGATGCGCTCCTCGCGGCCGACGAGGACGGGGGTGCCGAAGCCGCTGCCGGCGAAGAGCAGGGCGGCGCGGATCGTCTTTTCCTCCTCGCCCTCGGCGAAGACGACACGCTTCGGGGCGGCGCGCACGCGCTCAAGGATCAGCTCGAGCCCGGCGGCGGTCGGATCGAGACGCGCCTTGAGCGCGCGCTTGTAGGCCTCCATGTCGGCGATCGGGCGGCGGGCGACGCCCGAAGCCATCGCCGCCTTGGCGACCGCCGACGGCACCGCCCAGATCAGGCGCGGATCGAACGGGGCGGGAATGATGTATTCCGGGCCGTAGAGGAGCCGCTCGCCGGCGTAGGCGGCCGCCACCTCGTCCGGCACGTCCTCGCGCGCGAGGCCCGCGAGCGCCTCGGCGGCGGCGATCTTCATCCGATCGTTGATGGTCGAGGCGCGCACGTCGAGGGCGCCGCGGAAGATGTAGGGAAAGCCGAGGACGTTGTTGACCTGGTTCGGATAGTCCGAGCGGCCGGTGGCGATGATCGCGTCGGCGCGCACCTTTTTCACCTCTTCCGGGGTGATCTCGGGGTCGGGGTTGGCCATCGCGAAGATGATCGGCCGATCAGCCATCGAGCGCACCATGGCTTGCGTGACCGCGCCCTTCGCCGAAAGCCCGAAGAACACGTCCGCTCCTTCGAGCGCCTCGGCGAGGGTGCGCGCCTTCGTCTCGACGGCATGCGCCGATTTCCACTGGTTCATGCCGTCGCTGCGGCCGCGGTAGACGATGCCGCGCGTGTCGCAGAGGACGACGTTGCCGGCCGGCAGGCCCATGGTCTTCAACAGATCGACGCAGGCGATGCCGGCGGCGCCGGCGCCGTTGACCACCATCTTGATTTCTTTGAGGTCGCGCCCGGTCAGATGCAGCGCGTTGACGAGCCCCGCCGCGGCGATGATCGCGGTGCCGTGCTGGTCATCGTGGAACACTGGGACGTCCATGAGTTCGCGCAGCCGCTCCTCGATGACGAAGCATTCCGGCGCCTTGATGTCCTCGAGATTGATGCCGCCGAAGGCCGGGTGCAGATACCGCACGCAGTTGACGAACTCGTCGACGTCCTTCGTATCGATCTCGAGATCGATCGAATCGATGTCGGCAAAGCGCTTGAAGAGCGCGCACTTGCCTTCCATCACGGGCTTCGCCGCGAGCGCGCCCAGATCGCCGAGGCCCAAGACCGCGGTGCCGTTCGAGACGACGGCGACGAAATTGCCTTTCGAGGTGTAGTCGTAGACCTTGTCCGGCTGGCGCTGGATCGAGAGGCAGGGAAAGGCGACGCCCGGCGAGTAGGCGAGCGAGAGGTCGCGCTGCGTCGTCAGGGGCTTGGTCGGCGCGATCGACAATTTCCCGGGACGCCCGCTCGCGTGAAACGACAGCGCCTCGTCCTCGGTCGCGCGATTCGAGCCGTTGTCCATGCAGAGAGAGGCTCCTTGTGACGGCGAACGCGACCGATCGTGAAGGGCGGTCGATCGCGTGAGTTTAAAGAGCGCGGCGCATCGCGTCAAAGCCGAGCGAGGCCGCGGTCAGGCCGGGTTGACAGCCGGCCGGGCCCGACTATAGTGCGCGCCCTTCCGGCTTTGCGCGCGGGCGCCTCAAGCACCATATCGAGCCAAGTCATGTTCGCAGTCATCCGCACCGGCGGCAAGCAGTACAAGGTCGCGACCGACGATGTCGTGGTCGTCGAAAAGCTCGCGGGCGAGCCCGGCGCGGTGATCGAGCTCGGCGACGTCCTGATGGTCGCCGGCGACGGCACGGTCGCAGCCGGTACCCCGCTCGTCGCCGGGGCGAAGGTCGCCGCCACGGTCGTGGCGCAGCGGCGCGGCCCCAAGATCATCGTCTTCAAGAAGGAGCGGCGGAAGAACTACCGCAGGAAGCGCGGCCACCGGCAGGACGAGACGGTATTGCGGATCGGCGAGATCGCGCTCGAGCGCGCCGCCGCGCCGCGTTCGCGGCGCCGTGCCGCAGCCGCCAAGCCTGCCGCGGCGGCCGAGCCTGCCGCCGCCGAGGAGGGTCCGACAGATGGCGCATAAGAAAGCGGGCGGCTCCTCGCGCAACGGCCGCGACAGCCGCGGCCGGCGCCTCGGCGTCAAGAAGTTCGGCGGCGAGATCGTCCTTCCCGGCGCCATCCTGGTGCGCCAGCGCGGCACCAAGTTTCACCCCGGCGGCGCGGTCGGCATGGGCCGCGACCACACGCTCTTCGCGCTGACCCCGGGGGCGGTCAAGTTCCATCGCGGCACCGGCGGACGAACGTACATCTCCGTCGTCCCCGCCGCCCGCCGCCCGGCGGCGGAGGCGGCGGAATAGCCGCGCCCCTCTCGATTCTGCTTTTTTGCCGTCATTCCGGGGCGCGGGCATCGGCCCGCGAACCCGGAACCCATGCACACCGACGGTGCGAAACCGGCAACCGGCCGTGTTCGTAGGTTCCGGGGCCCAGCCCTTCAGGCAGCCCCGGAACGACGACCCGCGCAAGCTCGCTTGTTGCCCCTGCGCCACCCTCTTGACATTTTGGCGATGAAATTTCTCGACGAGTGCAAAATCTATCTGAAGAGCGGCGACGGCGGCGACGGCCACGTCGGCTTTCGCCGCGAGAAATTCATCGAGTTCGGCGGCCCCGACGGCGGCGACGGCGGCAAGGGCGGCGACATCGTCTTTCTCGCCGCCGCCAACCTCAACACCCTCATCGACTTCCGCTATCGGCAGCATTTCCGCGCCGAAAACGGCGAGCGCGGCGGCAAGCGCAATAGGACCGGCAAGGGCGGCGGGGACCTCGTCCTGACGGTCCCCGTGGGCACGCAAGTGCTCGACGCCGACAAGGAAACGGTCCTGCTCGACCTCGTCCGGCCGGGCGAGCGGGTCGCCCTCTTGCGCGGCGGCGACGGCGGCTTCGGCAATTTGCATTTCAAGACTTCGACGAATCAGGCGCCGCGCCGGGCGATGCCCGGCTGGCCCGGTCATGAAGCCTGGGTGTGGCTGCGGTTGAAGCTGATCGCCGACGCCGGGCTCGTGGGCCTGCCCAATGCCGGCAAATCGACCCTGCTCGCCGTCCTCTCGCATGCCCGCCCGAAGATCGCCGACTATTCCTTCACGACCTTGAACCCGCAGCTCGGCATGGTGCGCATTCACGGCGAAGAGATCGTGCTCGCCGACCTGCCGGGCCTCATCGAAGGCGCGAGTGAAGGCTTAGGGCTCGGCACGCGCTTTTTGGGGCACGCCGAGCGCTGCGTCGTCCTTCTCCACCTCATCGACGGCACGCTCGATGATGTCGCGCAAGCCTACCGCACGATTCGCGGCGAGCTCCAGGGTTACGGCCACGGCCTCGCCGAGAAGCCGGAGATCGTCGCCCTCAACAAGGTGGACGCGCTCGACCCCGCCGCGATCGCGAAGAAATCCCGTGCGCTCGCCGGCGCCGCCGAGGGCCGCGCGGTGCTGCCGGTCTCGGCCGCGACCGGCGCCGGGGTGCGGGAACTGCTCGCCGCCGTTTTCGCCGCCTTGCGCGAAATCCGCGGGCAGCAGCGCGCGGCGGTTGCTCCGGCCTTTAGCCTCGATTAAAGCTTTCGGCCGGATCATGAACACGATGCGAGAGCCCGCCGCCGCGCCGATCGTCGTCACTCTGCCCGACGGCAAGACCCGCCTTTTCGAGCATCCGGTGTCGGGCGCCGAGATCGCCGCCGCGATCGGCCCGGGCCTCGCGCGCGCGGCGATCGCGGTAAAGATCGACGGCCGCCCGCGCGACCTCGCCACCGTCCTCGACCACGATGCGCCAGTGGCGATCATCACCCGCGACGCGCCGGAAGGATTGGAAATCCTGCGCCACGACGCGGCGCATGTGATGGCGGAGGCGGTGAAGGAACTCTATCCCGAGACGCAGGTCACCTTCGGCCCGGCGACCGAGACCGGGTTCTATTACGATTTCGCCCGCGCCGAGCCGTTCACGCCGGCCGACCTGGAGCGCATCGAGGAGCGCATGCGCGAGATCGTGCGGCGCGACGAATGGCTCACCCGCGAGGTCTGGCCGCGCGACAAGGCGGTCGCCTTCTTCCGCGGCATCGGCGAATCCTACAAGGCGGAATGGATCGCCGGGATCCCGCGGGAGGAAGAGATCAGCCTCTACCGCCAGGGAAATTTCGTCGATCTGTGCGCCGGGCCGCATCTGCCCTCGACCGGGCGGTTGGGCGAAGCCTTCAAGCTGATGAGCGTCGCCGGCGCCTATTGGCGGGGCGACGCAAAGAACGCGCAACTGCAGCGCATCCACGGCACCGCCTGGGCAAATCAGAAGGACCTCGAACAATACCTCTTCCGCCTCGAAGAGGCCGAGCGCCGCGACCACCGGCGTTTGGGGCGCGAACTCGACCTCTTCCATCTGCAGGAAGAGGCGGTGGGCAGCGTCTTCTGGCACCCGAAGGGCTGGCGGCTCTTCCGCGTCATCGAGGAATACATGCGCCGCCGCCTCGACGCCGAGGGCTATCTCGAAGTCAAGGCGCCGCAGCTCCTCGACCGCAGCCTCTGGGAAGCGTCGGGGCATTGGGAGAATTTCCACGAGAACATGTTCATCGCGCAGAGCCGCGACGAGCGCGTCCTCGCCGTCAAACCGATGAACTGCCCGGGCCATGTGCTGATCTTCAGGAGCCGCCTGAGGAGCTACCGCGAATTGCCGCTGCGGCTCGCCGAATTCGGCAGCTGCCACCGGAACGAGCCGTCCGGCGCCTTGCACGGCATCATGCGGGTGCGCGCCTTCACTCAGGACGACGCGCATATCTTCTGCGAGCGGCCCGACCCGAACGCGGCGGGCGCCAGCCAGGTGAAAACCGAGGCGATCGCCTTCTGTCGGCTCCTGATGTCGGTCTATCGCGATTTCGGCTTCGAGGACGTTGCCGTCAAACTGGCGACCCGGCCCGAGAAGCGCATGGGGGGCGACGCTTATTGGGATCTCGCGGAGCGCGATCTGCGGGAAGCGGTCGAGGCGGCCGGCCTCGCTTACGCCGTCAACCCGGGCGAGGGCGCCTTCTACGGGCCGAAGCTCGAATTCGTCTTGCGCGACGCATTGGCGCGCGAATGGCAATGCGGCACCTTGCAGCTCGATTTCCAGATGCCGGAGCGGTTGGGCGCGCATTACGTCGGCGAGGATGGCGGGCGGCACGCGCCCTACATGCTGCACCGCGCGATTCTGGGCTCGGTCGAGCGCTTCATCGGCATTCTGATCGAGCATTATGCCGGCCGGCTGCCGCTGTGGCTCTCGCCGGTGCAGGCGGTCGTCGCGACGGTGACGCAGGATGCGGACGCTTATGCCGGCGAGGTGGCGCGGCTTTGCGCCGAGAGCGGGCTCCGGGTCGAATGCGACACCGGCGGCGAGAAGATCGGCTACAAGGTCCGCGAGCACAGCCTAATGAAGGTGCCGTTCATGCTCGTCGTCGGGCGGCGCGAGGCGGAGACCCGCTCGGTCATGCTGCGCCGGCTCGGCGGCAAGGCACAGGAAGCGCTTGCGCTCGACACGGCGGTTGATAAATTGACCGAGGAAGCAACAGTCCCCTCCGGGAAAGAAAACGCAACCAGCATGAGGAGAATCTAGATACCCAGACCATCCGTACCCTTTGCTCCCACCCGCGAGGGTCCCCGTATCAATGACGAGATCGCCGTTGCGCGCGTGCGTCTCGTCGATGACCGCGGCCAGATGGTGGGAATTGTCGGGCGCAACGAAGCGCTCGCGATGGCCGCCGATGCGGGTCTCGACCTCGTCGAGATCGCCCCCAATGCCGATCCCCCCGTCTGCAAGATCCTCGATTTCGGCAAATACAAATACGAGGAGCAGAAGAAAAAGAACGAGGCTCGTAAAAAGCAAAAGATCATCGAGGTCAAGGAAATCAAACTGCGCCCGAGCATCGACGACCACGACTACCAGGTCAAGATGCGCAGCATGACGAAATTCATCGAGGAAGGCGACAAGGTCAAGGTGACGATGCGGTTCCGCGGCCGCGAGCTGGCGCATCAAGAGCTGGGCATGGACGTGCTGATGCGGGTGCGGGGCGACCTCGAGGAACAAGCCAAGGTCGAGCAGATGCCGCGCATGGAAGGCCGGCAGATGACGATGGTGCTGTCGCCGAAATAATTCCGCCTGGATAATTCACCACAAAGGAACGGAGAAAGAAAAACCTCCAACGCCGAGGGCGTGATAGTTTCGGAGAAGACGCAGGCAGGCGGCCTTGGCGTCCGCGGCCTGCGTGCTGTCGGTTAATTGGAGTGCTCCAATGATCTCGTGGCGGGTCTTGCTGACGGGCGCGGCTATAGCGACGTTCGCGACATCGCTTGCCGCCGAGGCGCGATCCGTCGGCAGACCGTGGCGGATCGGTTGGCTCGACAGTGGTGGGATCTCGGCGGCCCGCGAAACGCCGTTTGTTACGGCGCTCAAACAGATGGGCCATGCCGAGGGACGCGACTTTCTCGTCGCCGCACGGCACGCCGAGGGGCAATTCGATCAACTCCCGGCACTCGCCGCAGATCTCGTCAGCCGCAAGGTCGATTTGATCGCCGCATACGGCGATCCGGCGATCCGCGCCGCCAAGCAGGAAACCGATACGATCCCGATTGTCATGGTGAGCAGCGCGGACCCGGTGGGCCTCGGCTTCGTCGCTAGCCTCAAGCGGCCGGGCGGAAACATCACCGGCATCAGCGACATTTCAGCCGATCTCGCCGCCAAGCAGCTCGATTTCCTGAAACAGGCCGTCCCGCGACTGCACCGGGTTACAATTCTGACGAACGCGACCGGCGGCGCGAAGGAGCGGGTGCGCCAGAGGACCCTTCAGGCCGCCCGGACGCTCCATCTCTCGCTGACGATCGACGAGGTGCGAGGTCTGCCGGCGGCGGAACGGATCTTCACGGCGATGACGGATCATCTCCCCGACGGTCTCGCGGTTATCGGCGGGCAGCAGATGGATGGGCCAGCCCGCATTGGCATCGCGAAACTGGCCCTGCAAATGAAGATCCCGCTGGTCTCCGACACTACCTTCATGATCACTTGGGGTGCCTTGATGTCGTATCAGGCCCCTTACGGGGCGCAGGCGGGGCGGGCCGCGTGGTACGCCGAGAAAATCCTCAAGGGTGCCAAGCCCGGCGAGCTTCCTGTCGAAGAGCCTACAGAGATCCGGCTGACCATCGATCTCGAGACCGCGAAAGCGATCGGCGTCACGATCCCGCAATCGCTTCTGCTGTTGGCAAACCTGGTTATCCAATGATTTCGCCGCGGTTCGGGCCGGCGCCGCGCATGGCGATGAAGGCCTTCCCTTGCTTTCGTGAAGCGGCGCCGCTATAAGGCGCGCCCGATATCGGCGGCGGGCCGCGCGCGGGCGCGGGGCATGCCTTGCCGCCGGCAAACCCGAACGTGGATCATGAAATGCCCAAGCTCAAGACGAAGAGCGGCGCGAAGAAGCGCTTTGGCCGCACCGCCAGCGGCAAGATCAAGCGCAATTGGGGCAACAAGCGCCATCGCCTCATCAGCAAATCGAAGCAGGGCAAGCGCCTGCGGCGCGGCACGACGACGCTCGAGAAGGGCGACGCGAAGCTGGTCCTGACCTACATGCCCTATCTGCGGAGCTGAGAGGATGGCACGCGTCAAGCGCGGCGTGACGGCGCACGCCCGGCACAAAAAGCTCCTCGCGCTCGCCAAGGGCTATCGCGGGCGCGGCGGCACCGCCTACCGCATCGCCATCGAGAAGGTCGAGAAGGGGCTGCAATACGCCTATCGCGACCGCCGCAACCGGAAGCGCGACTTCCGTGGGCTGTGGATCCAGCGCATCAACGCCGGCGCGCGCGAGCACGGGCTCACCTATTCGCAATTCATGCACGGGATGAAGCTGGCCGGCCTCGAGCTCGACCGCAAGGTGCTCTCCGACCTCGCGGTGCGCGAGCCGGAAGCCTTCGCGGCGGTCGTCGCCACGGCCCGCGCGGCGCTCGACGGCGGCAAGTCGGCGGCGGCATGAAACGCGCTCTTCACCCCAGCCCTCTCCCGGCGTGCGGGGAGAGGGAGGGACCCGCAACGCGGGAGGGTGAGGGGCTCGCCCGGACGGCGCGACTGTTCTGCCGATTTTGCCGGGGCTGAAATACTGAGGCCCCGCGCGCAGCGCTGCGAGCGAGAAGGGGCCGCGATCGACGGCCCCTTTTTTCTTACCGATCACGAAACGCCCGATGGAAAAGAACCGCGAACTCGATGACGCCAACCGACTGATCGAAGCGGCTACGGCCGAGATCGACGGGGCGGCCTCGCCCGATGCGCTCGAAGGCGTGCGCGTCAAATATCTCGGGCGGCGCGGCGAATTGACGATGCTGATGCGCGGCCTCGGCGGGCTGCCGCCCGAGGCGCGCCGCGTCCAGGGCGAGGCCTTGAACGCCGCGAAGGACCAGCTGAGCGAAGCGCTCGAGGCGCGCCGCGCCGAACTCGGCCGCGCCACGCTCGAGGAGCGCCTGCTCGTCGAGCGCGCCGACCCGACCCTGCCGGTCGCCTTCGCGCAAGCGGGGCGCATCCATCCGATCAGCCAGACGATCGACGAAATCGTCGCGATCTTCGGCGAGATGGGTTTTTCCGTCGCCGAAGGGCCGCACATCGAAACCGATTTCTACAACTTCACCGCCCTCAACATCCCGCCCGAGCACCCCGCCCGCCAGGAGCACGACACCTTCTACCTGCCAGAGCGCGCCGACGGCTCGCGCCTGGTGCTGCGCACGCATACTTCGCCCGTGCAGATCCGCACGATGCAAAGGCAAAAGCCGCCGATCCGCATCATCGTGCCGGGGCGCACGTTCCGCTGCGACCACGACGCGACGCATTCGCCGATGTTCCACCAGGTCGAAGGGCTCGTCATCGACCGCACCACCCATATGGGCCATCTGAAGGGCTGCCTCGTCGAGTTCTGCCGCGCCTTCTTCGGCGTCGAGGACCTGCCGGTCCGCTTCCGTCCGAGCTATTTCCCGTTCACCGAGCC
>DASYYD010000430.1:0-3296 GCA_035934195.1 Allostellaceae bacterium
CCGCAGCACTGGCCGGGTCCGCCCATGACCTCGTAATCGACGCCGAGCAGGTCGAGCACGTCGAGGCAGAGCAGTGCGATGTGCGGCGTGCGCAGGATGTTGCACCCCGTATAAAAGACGACCTCTGGCGGCCGCTCGCGCGGCGGCGAGCCCTGGCCGCGCAGCCGCGCCAGGGCGGCGGGCGGCATCTGCAGCCGCGAGACGACGCGCACGCCGCGGCTCATGTTCTGAAAGCCCTGCCGCCAGCGCTCCTTGAGCGGCTTGTCGCCGGCCCGGCGGCGGGCGAAGCCGCGCGCCAACTGCACCATGAAGCGGGTGTCGATCCCTTCGGGGCAGGCCGGGATGCAGTTGCCGCTGCCGCTGCACACCGATGCCCAGCGCGCCGCCTCCGGGCTGCCCGGCCCGCCGGTCACGAGGTCGACGATGGCGGCCGTCACCGCGCCGGCGTCCGCTTCCCCGAGCCCGGCCGGCTCGGCCATCGGGCAGGCGCGGAAGCAGGCGCCGCAGCGCGTGCACGCCTCCGCGATCGCGTCGCCCCGGGCGCGGAATTCGGTGATGTAGTCTTGTGTCACGGCAACATCGTTCATGTCCCGGCTCGCTCGGCCGTTCTCGCCTCGGCAGAGGCTACAGCAAAGCCGCGGCGGCGCAAGCCTACTCCTCCTCCGCCGCCACGCGTTCGAGATAGCCGCCATAGCCGCTGTTGCCGAGGCCCTGGGCGAGGCGCAGCAGCTGCGCGCGGTCGATATAGCCCATCCGGTAGGCGACTTCCTCGACGCAGGCGATCTTCGTCCCCTGCCGCTCCTCGATCGTGCGCACGAAGAGCGCGGCGTCGAGCAGCGAGGCGTGCGTGCCGGTGTCGAGCCAGGCGAAGCCGCGCCCCAATCGCTCGACCGCGAGCCGGCCCGCCTCGAGATAGAGCCGGTTGAGGTCGGTGATTTCGAGTTCGCCGCGCGCCGAAGGCTTCAGCGTTGCGGCGAGGTCCGACACCGCGCCGTCATAGAAATAGAGCCCCGTCACCGCCCAGTGCGAGCGCGGCTCTTGCGGCTTTTCCTCGATGCCGACGGCGCGGCCCTCCGTGTCGAACTCAACGACGCCGTAGGCTTCCGGCCGGCTCACCCGATAGGCGAAGATCGTCGCGCCGCGCTCTTGCGCCGCCGCCCGCCGCAAGGTCGCCGACAGCCCCATGCCGTAGAAGAGGTTGTCGCCGAGCACCATCGCCACCCGCTCTCCGGCGATGAAGTCGCGGCCGATCAGAAAGGCCTGCGCGAGGCCCTCCGGGCGCGGCTGCCCGGCATAGGAGATCGCCAGCCCCCATTGGCCGCCGTCGCGCAACAGGGCGCGGTAGCGCGGCAGGTCCTCGGGCGTCGTGACGAGGAGGATGTCGCGGATGCCGGCCAGCATCAATGTCGCGAGCGGGTAATAGACCATCGGCTTGTCGTAAACCGGCAAGAGCTGCTTGCTGGTGGCGAGCGTCACCGGGTAGAGCCGCGTCCCCGATCCGCCGGCGAGAATGATCCCCTTCATGCGCGCTCCAAATATTCCGCCAGGGTCGCCGCGAGGCCGTCGCGCCACGGCGGCGGCACGATGCCCCAGTCGCGGCCGATCTTGCCGCAGTCGAGGACCGAATTGCGCGGCCGGCGCGCCGGCGTCGGATAATCGGCGGTGGCGATAGCCTCGACCTTCGGCCGCCGGCCGAGGCGCGCCGCCGCGAGATCGAAGATCGCTTCCGCGAAGCCGTGCCAGGTGACGGCGCCGGCGCCGGCGTAGTGGTAGGTGCCCCAGGCTGAGGGGCCGGCGGCGATCCGCCCGGCGACCGCGACGATGGCGCGCGCGAGATCGGCGGCGGCGGTCGGCCCGCCCCATTGGTCGGCGACGACGCGCACGAGATCGCGTTCGCGGCCCAAGCGCAGCATCGTCTTGACGAAATTCGCGCCGGCGACGCCATAGACCCATTGCGTGCGCAGGATGACGTGCCGCGGCGCCGCCTCGCGCACCGCCCGCTCGCCCGCCTCTTTGCTGGCGCCGTATTGGCCGAGCGGGTTGACGGCATCGTCCTCGCGGTAGGGTCCCTCTTTCGTGCCGTCGAAGACGTAATCGGTCGAGAGGTGCACGAGCGGCACGCCGCGCGTCGCGCAGGCGCGCGCGACGTTCCCGGCGCCCGCGCAGTTGACCGCCCAGGCGCGCCCGCTTTCGCTTTCGGCGCGGTCGACCGCGGTATAGGCGGCGAGGTTGACGACGAGGTCCGGCGGTTCGGCGGCGAGGGCGGCGGCGACCGCGGCGGGCTCGGTGATGTCGGCCTCGGCCCGGTCGAGCGAGCGCAGCGCGAACCCCTCGGGCCAGCGGGCGCGGGCGAGGTCGAAGCCGACCTGCCCGCCGCCGCCGAACGCTAGGACGCGCACGCCGCCCCCTGCCGCGACGCCAATATTTCGGCGACGAAGGCCGCGAGATCGCCGCCCTCGAAGAGATAGCCCGCGATGCCGGCCGCCGCGGCGGCGGCGAGATCGGTTTCCTTGTCGCCGATCAGAAAGCTCGCCGCGCGCTCGACCGGCCATGAGCGCAACAGGTCGAGGATCATGCCCGGCGCCGGTTTGCGCCAGTCGCTGGCGCGGCGGTACGCGGCAAGCGGCGCCTCGGGGTGATAGGGGCAATAGCGGATGTCGTCGATACGGGCGCCCCGGCGCTCGAGCTCGGCCGCCATCCATTGGTGGAGCGCGCGCAGCTCGGCTTCGCCGTAGAGCCCCTTCGCCACTCCCGACTGGTTCGTCGCGACGAACACGAAATACCCGGCATCGTTCAGCGATTTGACGGCCTCGGCGGCGCCCTCGACCCAACGGAAGCGCTGGCGCGAGCCGACATGATCGTCGTCGTGGTTCAATACGCCGTCGCGGTCGAGAAAGGCGGCCGGCCGGCATTTCATCGCGATGCCGCGGCCTCGCGCGGAAAGAGCCGTTCCTCGACGAGGCTGCACAGGATGTGCGCGGCGGTGATGTGGATCTGCTGAATGAGCGGCGTCGAAGCGGAGGGCGCTTTGAGCACGACGTCGCAGATCGCCGCCATCTCGCCGCCCGCCTCGCCGGTGAAGCCGATGACCGCCAGCCCCTTGCGCCGCGCCGCCGCGATCGCGTGCAGGACATTGGGCGAGCGCCCCGAGGTCGAGATCGCGAGCAGCACGTCGCCCTTTGCCCCGAGCGCCGCGACCTGCCGCGCGAAGACCTCTTCGTAGCCGTACTCGTTGCCGATCGCCGTCAGGGCCGAGCTGTCGGTCGTCAGCGCCACGGCGGCGAGGGGGGCGCGGT
>DASYYD010000434.1:0-12643 GCA_035934195.1 Allostellaceae bacterium
CCGGATCGTCGAATTCCGGCTCGGGCACGATGCCGGCGCGGCGCAGCAGCGGCATCGCCTCACCGAGGATGCGCCCGTTCGGCAGCGCGAGGATCAACGGGGCCTCGGCATCGTCCCGGTTGCCGGCGATCGCCTCGCTCATCCCGCCTCGTCCGTCTCGTGGCGCGGCCGCCATGGGGTCGGCCAGGGTTCGCCCAAATCCCTGACCCGGCAATCGATACCCGCGGCCTGCAAGCGCACCGCCGCGCCGCCGGCGAATTCGAGAAGGATCGCCGCGCCCTCTTCGGCAGGCTCGGCGCGGATCGCCAGCAGCACCAAGAGCCGCTCGTTGTCGCCGCGGCGAAAGCCGCGATAAGAGACGCTCGTCACGGCGCTGAAGAGGACGCCCGACAAAATGCGCTCGTGTCCCCTCTCGCCGCGCGCCGAACGCTCGCCGCGCTCCCAGCGAAAACGGTTGGCGACCAGCATGAAGCCCTTGTCCTCGCCGACATAGGCGAGGTCGCCGACCAGCACGAGAGCATCCTGCAGGCAGGCCGACAGCACCGCGAGATCGTCGGCGTCCTCGGCCCGCAGACTGAGCGCGGCGCGGCGCTCGTCAAGCCCCATCGCCGAGCCTTTCGATCCGCGCCCCACACGCCGCAAGCTTCCTCTCGAGCCGCTCATAGCCGCGGTCGAGATGATAGACGCGGTTGACCACCGTTTCCCCCTCGGCGACGAGCCCGGCGATGATCAGCGACACCGAGGCGCGCAGATCGGTCGCCATCACCTGCGCCCCATAGAGCCGCGGCACCCCGCGCACGATCGCCGAGCCGCCGTGCACGTTGATGTCGGCGCCCATGCGCGCCAGCTCGGGAACGTGCATGAAGCGGTTCTCGAAGATCGTCTCGGTGATCATCGAGGCGCCGTCGGCCAGCGTCATCAGCGCCATCATCTGTGCCTGCAGATCGGTCGGGAAACCCGGATAGGGCTCGGTCGACACATCGACCCCGCGCAGCCTCGCCGCACCCCGCCGCACGCGGATCCCCTCGGCATATTCGCCGACCGCGACCCCCGCGGTTTCGAGGATCCGGGCGACGGCGGCGATATGATCGAGCCGGGCGCCGGCGAGCCGCACATCGCCGCCCGTCGCCGCCGCCGCCATCATGTAGGTGCCGGTCTCGATGCGGTCGGGGATGATCGTGTGATGCGCCGCGCCGAGCCGCGGCACGCCGCGGACGCAGAGCCGGTCGCTGCCGATGCCCTCGATGCGCGCCCCCATCGCGTTGAGGCAGCGCGCGAGATCGCCGATCTCCGGCTCGCGCGCCGCGTTGAGGAGGAGCGTCTCGCCCTCGGCGAGGCAGGCGGCCATCAGCAGGTTCTCGGTGGCGCCGACCGAAACGCCGGGAAAGACGAATTCGGCGCCGCGCAAGCCGTTCTCGGCGCGCGCCTCGATGTAGCCCTCGCTGAGCGTCACCCTCGCGCCCAATCGTTCGAGGCCCTTCAGATGCAGATCCACGGGGCGCGGGCCGATGGCGCAACCGCCGGGCAGCGACACCCGCGCGTGACCGCAACGCGCCACCAGCGGGCCCAGCACCAGCACCGAGGCGCGCATGCGGCGCACCAGATCGTAGGGCGCCGTCGTCGTGGCGATGCCGGCGGCCGTCAGCTCGCAGATGTCGCCGCGGCGGACCATCGCGACGCCGTGCTGGGCGAGGAGCTTGCCCATCGTCGCGATGTCGGCGAGATCGGGGAGGTTGGCGAGCGACAGGCTCTCGGACGTCAGCAGGCTCGCCGCCATCAGCGGCAAAGCGGCATTCTTGGCCCCGCCGATCGGGATCACCCCGTCGAGCGGCGCCCCTCCGCGAATGCGGATCCTATCCATCCCTTACGGCTCCCCGCGGCGCGGCATATCGCCGATGGGGCGACGACCCCGCGCCGGCGGGCATCGCCCCGTGGCGGCTGCTTTTACCGGAGAGTAGGGCGCCGCTCAAGAACGCGGGCGGCGCACTGCGGCGCCGGCCTTGCCCGCGGCCGCGGCGCCTGCGTCAGCCTGTTGCGCGCGCCGCTGCTCCTTGCGCCGGCGCAGATTGTCGCGCAACGCCTTCGCGAGCCGCGCTTGCCGCGCCTCGCGCGACCCTTCCTTGCCGCCGGCCCGATCGCCCGCTTCGGTCATGCGGGCGATGCAACGCGAACGCAAGGCCGGCTGTCAAGCGGGCGCTATTCCTCGACCCGCACGCGCGCATGCGCGGCGAGGATCACGGCGACCGCGCGCTTCGCCGCGTATTCCGGCGATTGCTCGGGATGGGCGCGCCGCCACTGCTCGACCCCGGCGCGGTAGCACTCGACCGCCGGCCGGCCGGCCGCGCGGGCTTTTTCAAAGGCCTTCAACACCGCCTCGGACGGTTCCTGTCGCAGCGCATTGGACATGGCTCTCGATCCTCCGAGCGCAAACGAGCCGCTCCGGTCTCGGTTCCGCCGACATATTCGCCTGGCCCGCGACGGCAGCATCAGCCGATGCGCCGGCGGATCGCCTCGGCGTGCCGCAAATGGGCCCGCAATATCGGCAGCGCGCCCTCGGCGAAATGCCGCAACAGCGGGCTGCGGCCTCCCTGCGCCTCGCTCTCGAACAGCCGCACGGCCGCCTCGTGGCCGCGGGCCTGGCCGTCGACGTAGCGGCGGTTGAAGAGGGCGCCGCGCCGCAAGCAGCCCGCCGTTTCCTCCCGATATCGCATCGGTTGCAAACGAATCAGCCGCTTCCGGGTTCCAGGCAAAACCGTCGCGACCCGCGCCCGTCGGGGTTGTCGGCTTGTCACGGGTGGCTCGCTCCTGTATGCGTTCCGCCGCTCCGACGGGCCCAACGCTGCCGTAGCTCAGTGGTAGAGCACCCCCTTGGTAAGGGGGAGGTCGTAAGTTCGATCCTTACCGGCAGCACCAGTTCCCCGCCTTCGCTAATGCCGGGCCGGGTTCCTGTGACGGCTCCGGCGCGGTTGCCGACCATATAATACAGTCTGAAATATGTAGATACTTTACATTTAAAAAACCGATTATGTGGAATATATACTCGGCAGTCTGTCCCGCAGCGATTGGGCGCCGGAGATGAGCCATATCCATGTAATCCACGAGAACGCGGCTTGGCTCGAGCCGCTCGCACGGGCGCTCGACACGCAAGGCTTGCCTTGGCGCGAGTGGCATCTGGACCGCGGCGCGTTCGACCTGTCGCAGCCGCCGCCGCCGGGCGTCTTCTACAACCGCATGAGCGCTTCCTCGCATACCCGCGGTCACCGCTTTGCCGCCGAGCTGACCGCATCGGTGCTCGCCTGGCTCGAGCGGCACGGCAGCCGCGTCGTCAACGGCGGCCGCGCGCTCGATCTCGAGATCAGCAAGGCGCGGCAATACGCCGCCCTCGAAACAGCGGGCATCCGCACGCCGCGCACGATCGCGATCGCCGGCAAGGAGCTGCTTGCCGAGGCGATGCGGCGGCATTTTGACGGCGGGCCCGCCATCCTGAAGCCCAATCGGGGCGGCAAGGGCCTCGGCGTGCGCCTATTCATCACCGCCGGCGCTTTCGAGGATTACCTCGAAAGCGGCGACTACGAGCCGGCGGTCGACGGTGTCCATCTCTTGCAACAATACGTCCAGGCCGAACGGCCGCTGATCACCCGCGCCGAGTTCGTCGGCGGCCGCTTCCTCTACGCGGTCGAAGTCGACACCGGCGACGGCTTCGAATTGTGCCCCGCGGATGCCTGCGCGGTCGGCGGGGCCTATTGTCCGGCAGGCGAGGAGCCGCGAGCGAAGTTCACCATCATCGACGACATCGACGCCGCCCTGAAGCAGCGCTACGAGGCCTTCCTCGCGGCCAACCAAATCGACGTAGCGGGGATCGAGTTCATCCGCGATCGCGACGGGATCCTCTATACCTACGACGTGAATACCAACACGAATTACAACGCCGAGGCCGAGCGGCGGGCCGCACGCTCCGGCATGACGGCGCTCGCCCGCTACCTTGGCGCCGCGCTCGCGCAGCGAAATCCCCGCCGCGCCGCCGAATGATCGCGCCGGGCTCGTTCGGCGCCGGCGGCGGCGAGTTGACCTGGGTCAATGCCGCCGCAGCGGCGAGAGGATCTTCTGGTACGATGGCGTACAACTCGGAAAGGCGAGGCCCCATGAGACACTTCCTGAGCGGAACGGCGCTTTTGGCCGCCTTGGCGATTGCCGCGCCGGTCTGCGCCCAGGCGCCCTACGGCTCGCAACAGTCCGGCAACATCGCCAACGAACTCAACCAGCAGGAGCTGGGCCGGATCGCCGGCGAGGGCGCCGCGCCGCCGCCGGGGTATGCGCCGCAAGGCTATGGGCCGGAGGGTTACGGGCCGCAAGGCTATGCCCAGCAAGGCTATCCGCCGCAAGGCTATCCGCAGCAGGGATATCCTCCTCAACAAGGCTACTCGCAGCAAGGTTACGGTTATCCACCCTCGGACTATGCCGCGGCCTATCCGGATTACGGCTACCCGTACGGCTATTACGGCGCTCCCGTCGCCTGGGGCTGGGGCTGGCCCGGCTGGGGATGGCGCGGCGGTTGGGGCTGGGGCTGGCATGGCGGCTGGGGCTGGCGCGGCGGCTGGGGCTGGCGCGGCGGCTGGGGCTGGCGCGGCGGCTGGCGCCGCTAGGCGGTGAAGCCTCGTCGGCGATCCCGTGCCCGGTGACGATAATGCGGCATGCGTCTCATTGTTAAGGACCGGGTAATAATCGCGCCGATATTTTAACGCTTTGACAAGGCTTCTCTTGGAGTTGTGCATGCCAGCGATGTGGTTCGGCCGATCGCTCGGGCAACGCGAACAGAGCGAGGTAACGCCCGGCAATCGCTACCGCTGCCGTCTCGGCAGGGGTTTGGTGGCGACGGCAACGGTGATGGAACTGCAGCCGGACCACGCGGCGATTCCGCATGTACGTTTTCTGCTGACCATTGAATCCTCGGCCGGGAAATGTCTGCAGCGCGGGCCTCGGCTATTGGCGCTGCGATCCTTTCTGACCGCCTATCCGGAGCGCGCCGCTCTCGTCAACGAGTCGTAGCGCCGGTGCCGAGCCGCTCACCCTGATAGCGCGCCTGGCTCTCCTGCCACCACCAGCGGTTGTCGAGATACCAGCGGACGGTCTTCCTGAGGCCGCCCGCGAAATCCTCGCGCGGCCGCCAGCCGAGCGCGCGGCCGATCTTCGCGATGTCCATCGCATAGCGCCGGTCGTGCCCCGGCCGGTCGGCGACGAAGGTGACGAGGTTTTCGTGCGGGCGATAGGGCGACCGGGGGAGCATTTCGTCGAGCAGTGCGCAGATCGCGCGCACGACCTCGAAGTTGCTGCGCTCGGCATTGCCGCCGACATTGAAGCTGCCGCCGGCCGGCGCCTGCGTCAGGATCGTGAAGAGCGCCGCCGCGTGATCCTCGACATAGAGCCAGTCGCGCACGTTGCCGCCGTCGCCGTAAACCGGGATCGGCTCGCCGTGCAGCGCCTTCAGGATGGCGAGCGGGATCAGCTTCTCCGGGAAATGATAGGGCCCGTAATTGTTCGAGGAATTGCTCAAGAGCGTCGGCAGGCCGTAGGTCTCGTGCCAGGCCCGCACCAGATGGTCGGAGGCCGCCTTCGAGGCCGAATAGGGCGAATTCGGCCGGTAGCGCGTCGTCTCGGTGAACCTGCCGCTCTTGCCGAGCGAACCGAACACCTCGTCGGTCGAGACGTGATGAAAGCGAAAGCGAGCCGCGCGCTCGGCCGGCAACCGCCGCCAATAATCGAGCGCCGCCTCGAGCAGCGCGTAGGTGCCCTCGATATTGGTGCGGATGAACTCGGCCGGCCCGTCGATCGAGCGGTCGACATGCGATTCGGCGGCCAAATGCAGAATGGCGTCGGGAGCGAAATCGGCGAAGAGCCCCCTGATCGCCTCGCGGTCGCAGATATCGGCGCGGCGGAAGGCATAGCGCGGATCGTTCTCGATCGGCCGCAGCGAGGAGAGGTTCGCGGCATAGGTCAGCTTGTCGACGTTCAGCACCTCGACGCCGCGCTCGCCGACGAAATGCCGGCACACCGCCGAGCCGATAAAGCCGGCGCCGCCCGTCACCAGCACTTTCATCTTTAAATTCGCTTGCCGCCCGCGGTTCGCCCCCCGATGCTGGCGGTATAGCGGAAGCGGCGGCTTCGCGCCAGTTCGGCGCGGCTGGCGCCCCCGACGGAGAGGCCGATGGGCGACCCGATCATCGTCATCAACCCGAATTCGAGCGAAGCGGTGACGCGCGTCATCGACCGCGCGGCGGACCCGCTGCGCATTCCGGGCGGCCCGGAGATCCGCTCGCTGACGCTCGCCGAAGGGCCGCCGGCGGTCGAAAGCCAGCGCGACGCCGACCAGGTCATCGAGCCGCTCTGCCGCCTCGTCCGGCGCTGGGACAACGAGGCCGCCGCCTTCGTCGTCTCCTGCTTCAGCGACCCCGGCCTCTTCGCCGCCCGCGAGACGACGAAGAAGCCGGTCCTCGGCATCGCCGAATGCGCGATCCTGACCGCCCTCACCTTCGGCCAGCGCTTCGGCGTGCTGTCGATCCTTGCCCGCTCGGTGCCGCGGCATCTGCGCTATTACGGGGCGATGGGGGTGGGGGACCGGCTCGCCGGCGACCTGCCGATCGGCCTCGGCGTCTTGGAGCTGGCCGACGAGCGGGCGACAATGGCACGGCTCGTCGAAGTCGGCAGCCGGCTGCGTGACGAGCGAGGGGCCGACGTGCTGATCCTCGGGTGCAGCGGCATGGCCGACTACCGCGACCCGTTGGCGCGCGCGGTCGGACTCCCGGTCGTCGAGCCGACGCAGGCGGCGCTCGTCATGGCGATCGGCCGGGTCCGGCTCGGTTGGGGCTAGAGCCGCCGCGCCCCTGATGCAGGAGGAGTTGCACCCGAAGCTCGTCGGCGCGCGGGTGAAGCGGGTCGAGGACCCGCGCCTGCTGACCGGCCAAGGCTCCTTCGCCGATGATTACCGGCCGGCCGGCCTCTTGCATGTTGCGCTGCTGCGCAGCGCCCATGCCCATGCCCGCATCGCCGGCATCGATGCCACGGCGGCGATGGCGGTGCCGGGCGTCCTCGGCGTCTTCACGGGCGAAGACCTCGCCGACGCCGCGCGGCCGATGGTGGCCCAATCGCGCATGCGGGATTACCGCGCGACCGCGATGCCGATGCTGGCGCGCGAGCGGGTGCGCTATGTCGGCGAGCCGATCGCCGCAATCGTCGCGCACGACCGCTACCTCGCCGAGGACGCGGTGCGTGCGATCGCCGTCGATTACCGGCCGCTGCCCGCCGAGAACGACCCGATGCGGGCGGCCGAGCCGTCGGCGCCGGCGCTGCACGAAGAGGCCGGCGGCAACCTCATCCTGGCGCGTGAATTCGCGCGCGGCGATGTCGAGGCCGGGATGGCGGGCGCGCATCTGCGGGTGCGCGCCACCTTCCGTTTTCGCCGCAAGGCGGTCGTCGCGCTCGAGAACCGCTGCTATCTCGCCGAATACCATCGCGGCCGGCGCGAATTGACGCTCTATGGCGCGACGCAGGTGCCGGGCATCGTGCGCGACGGCCTCGCCGACCTCTTGGACATGCCGGCGAGCCATATCCGCGTCCTCGCCCGCGATGTCGGCGGCGGCTTCGGCGGCAAGGCCTCGATCTATCCCGAGGAAGTGCTGGTCGCCGTCTTGGCCCGGCGCCTCGGGCGGCCGGTCAAGTACAATGCCGACCGGCTCGAGGATCTCTCATCGACCACGCAGGCCTTCGACGAGATCGTCGAGGCCGAATTGGGGGTCGCCGCCGACGGCGCGATCGCCGCGCTCGCCGCCGACATCACCGGCGATGTCGGCGCCTATGCGATCTATCCGTGGACCGCGGCGCTCGAGCCGGTGCAGGTCGCGAGCTTTCTCTGCGGCCCCTACCGGGTGCCCCACTACCGCGGCCGGACACGCGGCGTCGCGACCCCAAAGGCGCCGATGGGTCCCTATCGCGGCGTCGGGCGGCCGGTCGCCGCCTTCGTCATGGAGCGGCTCGTCGATATGGCGGCATGCCGGCTCGGCCTCGACCCCGTCGCGATGCGGCGGCGAAATTTCGTGCGCGCGGAGGAATTTCCCTACCGCAGCGGCTCGGGCATTGTCTGGGATGGCACCGGTTTCGCCGAGTGCCTCGACGCCGTTTGCGCGGCGCTCCCTTACCAGGCACTGCGCCGGTGGCAGGAAGAGGCGCGCGCCGCAGGGCGCTTGGTCGGCCTCGGGTTCGCCTCCTATGCCGAGTTGACCGGCATCGGCTCCAAGATCCCGGCCGCCCCCGGCATGCCGGTCAACACCGGCACCGAGACCGCGACCGTGCGCATCGACGCTTCCGGCGCCGTCACCGCGATCTTCGGCGTCGCCTCGCACGGGCAGGGTTTGGAGACGACGCTGGCGCAGATCGTCGCCGACGAATTGGGGGCGCGTTTCGAGGACGTGCGGATCGCCCAAGGCGACACGGCCGGGCGCGCCTACATGACCGGCACCTATGCGAGCCGCAGCGCGGTCCTCGCCGGCGGCGCCGCGAAGCTCGCCTGCGCCGCGCTGCGCGAGAAACTCCTCAACGCCGCCTCGCACCTCCTCGAAGCGCACGCCGCCGATCTCGACATCGAGCGGGGCCGCGTCTTCGTCCGCGGCACCGACCGCGGCCTCTCCTTTCGCGAGCTGGCGCGCCGGGTCTATGTCGAGTTCGGCCGATTGCCGGTGGAACTGCAGCAGGAGCTGGAGGCGACAAGGCTCTACGACCCGCAATGGGGCACGACCTCCTGCGCGACGCACGCCGCGCTCGTCGAGATCGACCGCGGCACTTTCGGAGTGCGGGTCTTGCGCTATGTCGTCGCCGAGGATTGCGGGCGGATCGTCAACCCGATGATCGTCGAGGGGCAGGTGCATGGCGGCGTCGCGCAGGGGATCGGCGCGGCGCTCTTGGAAGAGGTCGTCTACGACGGCGAAGGGCAGCTGTTGACCGGCAGCCTGATGGATTACCTCGTCCCCTCGGCCGCCGAGATCCCGCCGATCGAGGCGCTGCACATCGAGGCGCAATCGCCGACCACCTTGGGCGGCTTTCGCGGCATGGGCGAAGGCGGCACGATCGGCGCCCCGGCGGCGGTCGCCAACGCCGTCGCCGATGCGCTCGCCCCGCTCGGCATCGAGATCGCCGAGCTGCCGATCACCCCGGAGCGGATCTATCGGCTGACCGAAAATGTATTACGGTGACAGTATTACGGTGACAGTGCACTCAACTGCCGCCCCGCTGCTCTTCCTCTACCGGCTGAGCATGACGTCGAGCACCGCGCTCTTGCCCTCCTCCAGCGCCGCGAGCGCGCCCTTGATCGCCGGTTCCAGCTGCGCCGGGCGCTCGACGCGTTCGCCGTAAAAGCCGAAGGGGCGGCCGAGTTCGGAATAATCCGGGCCCTCGATATGGACGCCGTGCCACATATCGGCGGCCCGCGCGACGCCGTCGGCGTAGTGATGCAGGTGCCCCGTCTGCATCGCCTGGTAGCGCCGGTTGTCGCAGACGATCGCGAGGATCGGCAGGCCGTAGCCCTTCGACGCGCCGAAGGCCTGCACGACCGGATTGTAGAGGAAGGAGCCGTCGCCGAGCAATGCCGCGACCGGGCGATCCTTCAGCGCCAGCTTGACGCCGAGCGCCATGCCGAGCCCTTGGCCCAAGCCGCCGGCCGGGCGGAAGAAGCTCTGCGGCCGGTCCCACGATAAATGCTGGTGCAGCATCGAGGCGTGCGTGATCGTCTCCTCGACATAGACGGCGTCCCGCGGCATCGCCCGGCGCAGCGCACCGGCTAGCGCCACCGGCTCGATCCGCTCGCCGTTGGCCGCCTCGGCCTCGGCGGCGCGGTCGGCGGCGGCGATGCGCTCGTGCTCGGCCCGCCAGCGCCCGGCGCGGTCCTCGTATCTGCCGCCGCCCGGCAGCGCGGCGGCGAGCAGGCGCAACGACTGCGCGACATCGCCTTCGAGATAATGGTCGGCCTCGAGGCTCTGATAGACCATCGAGCCCTTGAGCGGGTTCTCGTCGATGACGACGACCTTCCCCGCAGTCGGCTTGCGGCTCGGCGGGTACCAGGGCGCCTTGCACTCGACCAGCAGCACGAGATCGGCATCCTCGAGGTGCGGCAGGACGCCGTGGCCGAGCGAGAGCGGATGGTCCTTCGGGAAATTGCCGTAGGCGAGGCGGCGGTGGCCGACCGGCGCGCCTGCCGCCTCGGCGAATTCGACGAGGGCGGCGAACGCCTCCGGGTCGCGTACGCCGTCGCACAGGATGAGGGGGTTGCGCGCTTCGGCCAATAATCGCGCGACGCGCTCGACCTCGCTTTCCGCCGGCCGGGTGCGCGGCGCCGGCGGCACCGTGCGCGGCTGCTCGGGCGGCGTCCAGGGCTGCAGCATGACCTCGAGCGGCGCGTTCAGATAGACGGGACCCTTCGGATTGCGCTGCGCGAACTCGCCGGCGCGCACGACGTGCTCGTAGAGGGTGTGGACGCTGCCGGCCTGGCTCGCCCATTTGACGACCGGCTCGACGAGGCGCTGCGGCCCGCCGACGATCGAGAGGCTGTGATACCATTGCGGCTCGATCGGCAATGCCGGGTCCTCGCCGAAACTCAGCGACTCGCCCGACATGACGACCATCGGCACCTCGGCGAGCGTCGCCGAATGCAGCCCGGCCGATCCCTGCAACAAGCCGGCGCCGGCATGCAGCAGCACCGCCTGCATGCGCCCGGTCGCCGCCGTGTAGCCGATCGCCATGTCGACGGCGAGCGTCTCGTGCCAGCAATCGATGTAGTTGGGGCCGGGGCGCTGGTTTACCTTCTGCCGCGCCAGCGCCTCCCAGAGCGGCGACCATTCGGAGCCGGGCGAGGCGATCACGTGATCGACCCCGAGACTGCGGAAAGCTTCGAGGATCGCTTCGCCGCCGTCGCAATATTGCTTCATTCGATTGTCCTCCGAAGGGCGCTTCAGGTCCGTCCGCCGCCGATCAGCGGATTTGCGACCGCAAAACCCTTGAAACGGCCGAAGTCCCGGTCTGCCGACCATAGCTCGCGTACGCCGTGCTCACGGCACAGGGCCGCGATGCGGGCGTCGTGCACTTGCGCCCCGGCGATACGGCTGTCGGCGAGCAGTCCGCGCAGCGCCGGCCAGTGCGAGGCCGGCTCGGCCAAGAGCACCAGCGTCGGCGCTTCGAGCCACGCATCCACCTGGTCGAGGGCGCGGGGCAGCGGCGTGGGCGGCGCGTAGATGCGCGGGTGCGTGACGATCGCGAGGAATTCATGCACGCATGGCCACGGAATGGCCCAGCTTTCCCGGCCTTCCGCAAGCTTGGCGATCCGCTCGAAGGCGGCGGCGTGCAGCGGCGCATCCTCGCGATGGGCGTAGACCAGGATGTCCGTATCGACGGCGATCAACCGCCGCGACCCTCATAGGCACGCGCGCGCTGCTTTTCCCATGCTGCCTCACGCAGATCCTTCCGCAGGCCTCTGCCCTTGAAGCTTGCCCGCCGAAGCCTGAAGGGCGCATCGGTTTTGGTCTCGGCCACGAGGCGGCGAAGCCCGCGTTCGACCAGCGTTCGAAACGTGACGCCCTGGCGCGCAGCCAGTTCGCGCGCCTCGAGCAACAGCGGATCGGAGATCTCCACGGTGGTCTTCATAGGGCTGATCACGAGCGATATGGGCGCCCATATTACGGCCGGAAAGCGTGACGGGCAAGCCGCGATCGCCTCACCGGCCCGGCGCGGCGCTGAGCGCGCGCCAGACGCGCTCGGGGGTCGCCGGCATGTCGATATGGGCGACGCCGAGCGGGGCGAGCGCATCGACGACCGCGTTCATGATCGCGGCGAGCGCCCCGACGTTGCCGGCTTCGCCCGCGCCCTTGACGCCCAAGGGATTGGTCTTCGTCGGCACCGGGTTCTCTTCCTGTTCGAACGGCGGCACGTCGTCGGCGCGCGGCAGCCCGTAATCCATCAAGGAGCCCGTCAGGAGCTGGCCCGAATCCGCGTCGTAGACGAGCCGCTCGGCGAAGGCCTGGCCGATCCCCTGCGCCACCCCGCCATGGATCTGCCCGCCGAGCGTCAGCGGGTTGATGACGGTGCCGACATCGTCGACGACGACATAGCGCAACACCTCGCTCGCCCCGGTCTCGGGATCGATCTCGACCTCGCAGACATGGCAGCCATTGGGAAAGTTCGGGATCTCGGGCGAAAAGCTCGCCACCTCGTAGAGCCCGGTTTCGAGCCCCGGCGGCAGCCGGGAGGGCACATAGGCGGCGGCCGCCGCTTCCTTGAGCGGTAGCGTCCGGTCGGTGCCGGCGACGCGGAACGTGCCGTCCGAGAACTCGATGTCGTCCTCGGCCGCCTCCAGGATATGCGCCGCGATCTTCGTCGCCTTGGCGATGATCTTGCCGGCCGCCAGCCGCGCCGCGCTGCCGCCGAGGACGGCGGTGCGCGAGGCATAGGTGCCGCCGCCGTCGGGCGCGAGGTCGGTGTCGGAATGGGCGACGCGGATGTTCTTTTCGTCGAGCCCGAGCGCGTCCGATATCAGGATCTTGTACATCGTCTCGTGGCCTTGCCCGTGCGAGATCGAGCCCGGGATAACGGTCGCCGCGCCGCCCGGATC
>DASYYD010000435.1:0-15522 GCA_035934195.1 Allostellaceae bacterium
GACGGCGAGCGCGGCGCGCACCGCCGCCGGGCTCGCATTGTAGCTCTCGTCGATCAGCGTCAGCGTGCCGCCGCGCCAAGGCAGGCGGCAGCGGCGGCCGCGACCGGGGAGCGCCGCGAGGGCAGCGAGCGCCTGCGCGCCCGGCCGCGGATCCAATCCGAGGGCGGCGAGCGCGGCGAGAACGGCGAGCGAGTTCATCACCCAATGGCGTCCCGGCACGGGCAACCGATAGGAGAGCGTCAGGCTGCCGAGCGCTGCCGCGACGGTGCTGCCGTCGGGGCCGCTGGTGCAGTCGAGCAGCCGCACCGCGGCGCGCCGGTCGGCGCCGAAGTCGATCACCTCGCCGGCGCCCGCTGCCCGCGCCGTCGCCGCGAGACGCTCATAATAGGGATTGTCGCGGTTGAGGACGGCGACGCCGCCCGGCTCCAACCCCTCGAATATCTCGCCCTTGGCGTCGGCGATCGCCTCGAGCGAGGGGAAGAAGCCGAGATGCGCGGGCTCGATCGTCGTCACGAGGGCGACGTGCGGGCGAACCAGCCGGGTCAACGCGCGGATCTCGCCCGGGTGGTTCATCCCCAGCTCGAAGACGGCCCAGCGCGCGCTCTTCGAGAGCCGCGCGAGCGACAACGGCACGCCCCAATGATTGTTGAGGCTGCCGGCCGCGGCCGAGGTCTCGCCGTAGGCCGAAAGCGCGAGGCGCAAAGCCTCCTTTGTCCCGGTCTTGCCGACGCTGCCGGTGACCGCGACGACGCGGGCGGCGCTGCGCCGCCGCCCGGCGGCGCCGAGACGGGCGAGGGCGGCGAGCGTGTCTGCGACCCGGAGGAGCGGCGCCCTTTCGGGCAGCCCCGCGACCGGCCGGTCGACGAGCGCCGCGGCGGCGCCGCGCGCGAACGCCACGGCGGCAAAATCGTGGCCGTCATGGTTGGGGCCGCGCAGGGCGACGAAAAGCTCGCCCGCGGCGAGGCTGCGGCTGTCGATCGAGACGCCGCCCGCCGTCCACGGCGCGGTGTTTCGCCCGCCGGTCGCGGCCGCCGCCTCGGCGGCATCCCAGAGGGCATTCATCGGCCGACAACCTCGCGGACGATTTCGGCGTCGTCGAAGGGATAAGTCTTGTCGCCGACGATCTGGCCGGTCTCGTGCCCCTTGCCGGCGACGACGAGGAGATCGCCCGCGCCGAGGCCCCGGATCGCCGTCTCGATCGCCTGCCGCCGGTCGCCGATCTCGATCGCCTGCGGAGCGGCCGCGAGGATGGCGCGGCGGATCAGCTGCGGCGCCTCGCTGCGCGGGTTGTCGTCGGTGACGTAGACGGCGTCGGCGAGGCGGGCGGCGATCTTTCCCATCATCGGGCGCTTGCCGGGGTCGCGGTCGCCGCCGCAGCCGAACAGGACGAGGAGCCGCCCCGGCGCATGCGGCCGCAGCGCGGCGAGGACGGCGGCGAGCGCATCGGGGGTGTGCGCATAGTCGACGACGACCCCGCCGCCGCCCGCCCGCCGCGCCACCAGCTCGACCCGGCCGGGGACGCCGCCGAGGCTGGCGAGCGCTTCGCTGGCCGCCGCCGAGGCGCCGGTCGCAATCGCCAGCCCGAGCGCGGCGAGCGCGTTCATCGCCTGGAAATCGCCGACGAGCGGCAGGAGCACGTCGCGGCGCTCGCCGAACAGCTCGAGCGCGAGACGTTGCCCTTCCGGCAGCGCCTCGCGCGCGGCGAGCCGCAGCTGCGCGCCGGGCGCCGCGCCATAGGCGAGGACGCGCCGCGCGCGCCCGCGGCAGAGCGCCGCGAGGCGCGGGAATTCGGGGCTGTCGGCGTTCAGCACCGCGGTTCCGCCGGCGGCGAGCAGCGCGCCGAACAGCCGCTCCTTGGCGGCCCGGTAGGCGGCCATGTCGCGATGATAGTCGAGATGGTCGCGGGTCAGGTTGGTGAAGGCGGCGGCGGCGAATTCGAGCCCGTCGAGGCGGAACTGCTCGAGGCCGTGGCTCGAGGCTTCGAGGGCGACGCGCTCGATGCCCTCGGCGGCGAGCCCGGCGAGCGTCTCGTGCAGCGCCACCGGGTCGGGCGTGGTCAACGCGCCGGGCCGGCGGCCGGCCGGCGTCACCACCCCCAGCGTTCCAAGGCTCGCCGCGGGATGCCCCAGCCGCGCCCAGATCTCGCGCGTGAAATGCACGACCGAGGTCTTGCCGTTGGTGCCGGTGACGGCGGCGATCGTCTTCGGCCGGCGCGGATGAAAGCGGGAAGCCAACAGCGCGAAGCGGCGGCGCGGGTTCTTGTCCTCGACAATCACGGCGTGGCGGGCGGCGTCCTGCGGCATCAGCGCGGCGCCCGCCTCGTCCGTCAGCACCGCGACGGCGCCGCGCGCCAGCGCCTGCGCGACAAATTGCCGCCCGTCGAGCCGCATGCCGGCAAGCGCGGCAAACAGAAAACCCGGCCTCACGGTTCGCGAGTCGGCGCTGAGGCCCTTGACCTCGGGGTCGATAGGCGGCGCCCCGTTCCTCGCCGCCAGGGGCTCTCCCAGCAGCTCAGTAAGGCGCAATCGGATGACCTATCAGGCTCGAGATCTGCAGCTTGTCGGCGATGGCGGGCGAATTTTCGTCGACCGGGCCGACGCCGAGCAGCGGCGCGATGCGTTCGACGATGCGCTTGGTCGCCGGCGCCGCCGTCCAGCCGGCCGTCGCGTAGCCGTAGCTCGCCTTGGTGCCGTGCGGCTCGTCGACCATCGTCAGGATCAGGTATTTCGGGTCGTTCATCGGAAAAACGCCGATAAAGGACGAGCGCAGGCTGTGCCGCGCGTAGGCGCCGTGCTCGACCCGCTCGGCCGTGCCGGTCTTGCCGCCGACGACATAGCCGGGCGCCGCCGCCATCTTGGCGGTGCCGGATTCGACGACGAGGCGCAACAGCTTTCGCATTCTGAGCGACGTTTCCTGCGAGATCACCCGGCGACCTTCGGGTGCATAACCCCGCGGCAGTTTCAACAACGTCGGCTGCCGTAAGATCCCTCCGTTGACGATCGCGCAAGCGCCGTCGGCGATGTTGAGCAGCGTCTCCGAGATGCCGTGGCCGAAGGCGATCGTCAGCACATTGACCTCGTGCCAGACTTTCGGGAAGTGCGGCCGGCCGACCTCGGACAATTCGAGGGTCGGCGGCTGCAACAGGCCGAACCGGCCGAGATAGTCGCGCAGCCGCGTGGGCCCGGCGGCGACCCCGATCTTGGCGGCGCCGATGTTCGAGGAATAGGCGATGATCTCCGGCACGCTCAGCGGCCGGCGCTTGCCGTGGTAGTCGGAAATCGTAAAGCGGCCGATCTTGATCGGGTTCGTTGCGTCGAACCGGCTCGTCATCGTGGCGACGCCGCTGTCGAGCGCCATCGCCACCGTGAAGATCTTGAACACCGAGCCGATCTCGTAGTCGCCCAAGGTGGCGCGGTTGAACAGGCGCTCCTTGAGCGGAACCCCCGGATCGGCGGCGTCGGGCGCGTCGGGCCGGTTCGGGTCGAAATCGGGCAGCGAGACCATCGCCAGGATCTCGCCGGTGTTGACGTTCATGATCAGCCCGGCCGCCGACTTGGCGGTGAAATCCTCGACGACGCGCTGCAGTTCGTGATGCAGGATGTATTGCAACCGCACGTCGATCGACAATTGCACCGGTTCGCTGCGGCCGTCGAGAACCCCGTCGAGCCCGCGCTCGACGCCGGCGAAGCCCTTGTTGTCGATCCCGGTGAAGCCGACGACGTGCGCCAAGAGGTCGCCGTAGGGATAGACGCGCCGCTCTTCGCGCTGGAACTGCAGCCCCGGGATGCCGAGGCGGTTGACGTCGTATTCCTGGCGCGGCGTCAGGTGCCGCTCGATCCATACGAAGCGCTTGTTCGCGGTCAGCTTCGTGTAGAGGTCGGCGGGCGAGAGCCGCGGCAATACCGCGGCGAGCTCGCGCGCCGCCGCGGCCGGGTCGGCGATTTCTTTCGGGTTGGCGTAGAGCGAGGGGCTCGCAAGGCTGGTCGCCAACAGCCGCCCGCCGCGGTCGAGGATGCTGGCGCGCAGCGGCGGCGGCATGCCGCGCTGGCGGTTGAGCGCGGTGTCGGCGCCGCCCGAAAGGACCATGACGTCGACGAGCCGCAGGGCGACGACCGCAAACAGCAGCACGAAAAGGGCGCCGGCGACGAGCAGCCGGGTGCGGCCGGTCTCCAGCGCCTCCTGCGCCTGCGCGTCGCGGATGACCGGGGCGCAGGGCGGCGGCTTGAAGTGCCGCGGCTGGCACGGATTGTCGTCGAAGCGGGAGAGGGCGACCATCAGCGCCCCGCCACTTGGGCGATCAACTCGCCGAGCGAGTTCGGGCGTTGCGGCGCCGCTTGCGGCGGGTTCGGCGGCGCGGCGGCGGCGACTGCGGGCGGCGGCGGCGGATCCGGCCGCATCGGCACCTCGCCGACGCCCGCGACGAGCTGCGTTGTCGCAATCGGCGCGAGCGCGAGGAAGCGCTGGCTGAGCGCCGCGAGCGCGGCCGGCCGGTTCAGATAGGCCCATTCCGCCTTCAACACGCGGATCTGGCTCGCCTCGGTCGCGATCGCCTTTTTCGTATGCGCGTAGGCGTCGTCGAGCCCTTGCACCTCGTATTTGACCGCGAAGGTGAGAAAGCCCGTCGTGGCGACCAGAAGCAGCCAGAAGATCGTGCCGAGCCGCATCACGCCGGCGCTCCGAAGCCGCCCGTCGCACCGCCGGGATCGGCGGCCCAGGCCGGCGCCGCGGTGCGCTCGGCGGCGCGCAGCCGGGCCGAGCGGGCGCGCGGATTGCCGGCGACCTCCTCGGCGCCGGGCTTGAGCGCGCGGCGCGTGAGGAGGGTGAAGCTCGGCGCCGGCCGCGCCGCTGCCGGCTCGTGGCGCGAGGCGCGCGGCGCCTCCTTGCTGCGCTCCCGCAGGAAATTCTTGACCCGGCGGTCCTCGAGCGAGTGGAAGGAGACGACGGCGAACCGGCCTTTCGGCATCAACAGCCTTTCGGCCGCGGCGAGGCCGCGGTCGAGTTCGCCCAATTCGTCGTTGACCGCCAGGCGCAGCGCCTGAAAGGTGCGCGTCGCCGGGTCGATCCCGCCTTGGTTCCGGCGCGGCAGCGCCGCGCGCACGATCTCGGCCAATTCGCCGGTATGCCGGATCGGCCGCCGCCGCCGCGCCGCCGCGATCGCGCGCGCGACGCGTCCGGCGAAGCGCTCCTCGCCGAGCGTGCGCACGAGGCGCGACAGCTCATTTTCGGAGAGCGCGGCGAGGAGCTCGGCGGCGCTCGTCCCCGCGGCGCCCATGCGCATGTCGAGGGGCCCCTCGAGGCGAAAGGAAAAGCCGCGCTCGGGCTCGTCGAGCTGCAGCGAAGAGAGGCCGAGATCGAGGGCGATGCCGGCGACGGGGGCGGCCTCGGCGGCGCCGACGAGCCGGTCCATCTCGCCGAAGCACCCCTCGACCAGCTTGAGCCGGCCGCCGTGCCGGGCGACGAGCGAGGCCCCGCGCCGCACCGCCTCGGGGTCGCGGTCGATGGCGAAGACCCGGCAGCGCGCCGCGGCGAGCAGCGCTTCGCTGTAGCCGCCCGCGCCGAAGGTGCCGTCGACGTAGAGCGCATCGTCCTTCGGCGCGAGCGCCGCGAGCACCTCGGCGAGCAGCACCGGAACATGCCGCCCTTCGGCCGGACGCGGCGGGCGGCCCCCGTTGGCGCGAGCGCCGCTCATCCGGGCCCTCTCGGCTGGCCCGGCACCGGCACTCTGAGCCCCTGGCGCCGAACGCGCTCGCGCAAGCCGGCCTGGTGCTCCTCGAAACGCTCCGGTTGCCAGATCTGGAAGGTCCGGCCCTGCCCGACAAAGGCGGCAGCCTCGGTGATCGCGGCATGTTCGGCGAATTTCTCGGGCAGCACGATTCGCCCTTCGCCGTCGAACGGCAGCTCGCGGGTGTCGGCGAATAGCGCGCCCATATTCTCGAAATCCTCGCTGTATGGCGCGAGCATCTCCTGGCGGCCTACCATTTCCTCCATGCGGTCGGCGCCGCAGGCTTCGAGCGCGGGCAATTTGTAGGAGGGCCATACGACAACGCCGGGGAAGCGCTGCGCGGCCAGAGCGGCGCGAAAGGTCGCCGGCACTGATACTCGCCCCTTGCGGTCGACCTTGTTCACGTAAGTGGACAGAAACAGCGCCACTTCTTCCCCCAACGCTCGCCCATGGACGCTCGGCAAGGGGCGCCCGCGTGACGCCGCCGAAGTTCCCCCCATCCGCAGCGTCCGCCCATGGGTGAGCGTGGGATAACATGGTACATGATGGTCGTCAATAGGCGAATTCAATAAAACTTTGAGCTTCAAAATGTTCGACCCAAAGGCGTTTATCATACCTCATGTAGTCCACCGCCCATCGACCGCCAACGGCGCGGCAGGACTGGTCGCGGCAAAGTAAATGTTCTAGTTTTGTTCCGATTCGGTCGGCCGCACTCGGGCGGCGCCGCGAGTCGCGGACGCGCGCGCCGCGGCGCCGGAGGCAAAGCGAAAGCTTGCCGTTCTCTTGCCGATCACTTGCTGGAGCGGGCCGCGCCGAGGGCGTCGGGAGCGCCGGAATTGAAGAAACAGGCTGGGGGGGAGCGAGGTCGCACCATCCGCTCCCCCGCTCCCCTGTGTGTGGCCGCGGGGGCTCGCATCCCACCCGCGTCTACCCGGCCTGCCGGGCCACGGCTGCGAGGATCGCCGTGTCATCCACACGCCCCAGCCTATCGCGCGGCGCGCGGCGCGATAGGCCACGTAGCCGCTGTCGACAGGCTTATCCCCAGAAATCCGCATTCCGGCGCGAGTTATGCGCGCTATTCCGCAATCCGTCCCCAGGCTTGTCCCCAGGAGATTGCCGCCGCCGCGCGCATGCCGCGGAAAGTAAACGGTTTGCCGGCCGAGCCTCCGCCGCGCCCGCGCGACCGGCGGCTCGGCGCTGTGGATAACATGCCAGACGGCCTATAAGCCGGGTTCTGTGCCGCTTGACAGCGGCGACGGCCATTCCTCTGCGGCGCCCGTCGCCGGACGCCTCCTGCGACCGACCCGAGCGGCGGCGCGAAGGCACGCCCGGCGCCGCCGGATCTCTCCGAAGGCGCCCGCCGCTCCTACTTGGTCTTGCTCCCGGTGGGGTTTTCCCTGCCGCCGCCGTTGCCGGCGGCGCGGTGCGCTCTTACCGCACCATTTCACCCTTGCCGCCCGACCGGCGAGGCCGGAGGAGCTCGGCGGTGTATTTTCTGTGGCACTTTCCCTGGGGTCGCCCCCGCCGGGCGTTACCCGGCACCGTGCCTCCGTGGAGCCCGGACTTTCCTCTCTCCCGGCGAAGGGAGAGCGGCCGTCCGACCGTCTGGCATGGCCATCATTAAGGACGCGCCGGGCGCGATGTCAAAGGGATCGCCGCTATTCGGCCGGCGGGCTCGCGTATTCGCCGTCGCTCACCGGCTCGCCCCAGCGCGTGCCCGCCCCGCCTTCGCCGGTTTCCGACATCGCCAGATGCGCGAAGAGCCGGTCGGGGGCGGCGCCGTGCCAGTGCAGCGTATCGGGCGGGATCAGCACGGTATCGCCGGGATGCAGCGCCTCGGGCCGCCCGCCCTTGCCGATGCAGATGCGGCCGATCCCGGAGAGGCAATAGAGCACCTGCCCGACGGGGTGCGCGTGCCAGGCGGTGCGCGCGCCCGGCGTGAAGGAGACGACGGTGGCGCGCATGCGCGAGGGCGGCTTGCCGACGACGACCTCGTCCTGCCACACGACGCCGGTGAAATTGGCGGCCGCGCCCTGTTTCGTCGGGCGCGCCGAAGCCCGCAGAACCGTCATCCTCGCCTCCTCGTTTGCGAATGGGTGATCGGCGGCATTCTAATATCCCTATCCGAATTTCGACGGCTTAAATGCGACCGGGTCATTGCGAGGCGCCCGAAGGGCGGCGCGGCAATCCCGGATCGGCGTGGCTCGCCGTCGGGGCGATTGCTTCGCTGCGCCCGCAACGAGCGCCCGTTTATTTAGCTGAAGTCCTTCACGCTCGCCGCGGCTTCGGGCATGCTTGGCGCGAGGGAGCCGAGGCGATGCTGGTCGAGCGCATCGAAGAGAAATGGATCGCGGCGTTCACGCGCGTCCTCGAACTGTCGGCGATCGGCGCCGGCGACGTCGTGGCGATCCTTTCCGAGACGCAGTCGCGCGCGGTCAATGTGCGGCTCGCCGAGCTGGCGGCCTTGCGGTTGGGCAGCCGCGTTTTTCACCTCGTCCTGCCGACCCCGCCCGTCGCCGCGCCGGTGCCGGCGCGCTCGACCGGCGCGTCGCAGGCGGTGGGAGGCTTGGGGCCGGTCCTGCAGGCGCTCGCCGCCGCGACCCTCGTCCTCGACCTCACGGTCGAGGGCATGCTGCACGCGCCGGAATTGCCGCAGATCCTCGGCGCCGGCGCGCGCCTTCTGATGGTCTCGGACGAGCATCCCGAGACGCTCGAGCGGCTCCTCCCCGATCCGGCGCTCGAAGCAAAAGTGCGGCTCGGCATCCGCCGGCTGCGCGCGGCGCAGAGGATGCGCGTCACCTCGCCCGCCGGCAGCGACCTGACCGTGGCGCTCGCCGGGGCGCCCGCCGGCGGCGGCTGGGGTTATGTGACGAGACCGGGGCAGGTCGGGCATTGGCCGGGCGGGCTCTGCCTCTGTTTCCCGAAATCAGGCAGCGTCGACGGCCGGCTGGTGCTCGCGCCGGGCGACGTCAATCTGACCTTCAAGCGCTATCTCGAAAGCGCGGTCTCGCTCGTCATCGAAGCCGACTACATTACCGCGATCGAGGGTTCCGGGCTCGACGCCGAGCTGATGCGCGGCTACATCGCCGCCTGGGGCGAGAAGGAGGCCTACGCCGTCTCGCATGTCGGCTGGGGGATGAACCCGCGGGCCCGCTGGGAGGCGCTCGCGATGTACGACAAGCGCGACAGCAACGGCACCGAATTGCGCGCCTTCGCCGGCAATTTCCTCTATTCGACCGGCGCCAACGAGACCGCGGGGCGGCACACGCAGGGCCACTTCGACCTGCCGATGCGCAACTGCACGGTCAGCCTCGACGGCGAGGCCGTCGTCGATAGGGGCCGGCTCGTCGGCGAATTCGCATGAGCCCGTTCGAGCCGACCGCGCGGCAGCAGGAATTCGTCGCGCTCGCCGAGCGGCTCGGCCGCGAGCGGTTCGGCCCGCGCGCCGCGGCTCACGACCGCGAAGCGAGCTTTCCGTTCGAGAATTACGCCGATCTGCGCGAAGCGGGCCTCCTTTCGCTCTGCGTGCCCGAGCGCCATGGCGGGCTCGGCGCCGATTTCGCCACCTATTGCCTTCTCTCGGCCGAGCTGGGGCGCTGGTGCGGCGCGACGGCGCTGACCTTCAACATGCATGTGTGCTCGACCTTGTGGACGGGCGCGCTCGCCGACGACCTCGAGATGAGCGCAGAAGAGCGCGCGCGCCACGAGCGGCACCGGGCGCTGCATTACCACCGCATCGTCGCGGCCGGGGCGATCTACGCCCAGCCCTTCTCCGAGGGCGGCGCGGCGGCGGCCGGGCGCGCCCCTTTCGGGACGATCGCGCGGCGGGTCCCGGGCGGCTATCGCCTCACCGGGCGCAAGATTTTTGCGTCGCTCGCGGGGGCGGCCGACTATTACGGGGTCCTGTGCACCGAGGAGACGCCGCGCCTGTCGCTGCGCGACACGCTCTATCTGGCGGTGCCGGCGACGGCGCCCGGCGTCACGATCGAAGGCGAATGGGACCCGCTCGGCATGCGCGGGACGGTGTCGAAGAACCTGCTCTTCGCGGATGTATTCGTGCCGGAAGAGGCCGAGCTGATGCCGCCCGGCATCTACCACCAGGCGGCGAGCCGCTGGCCGCACATGTTCCTGACCTTGGCGCCGACCTATATGGGGATCGCCGAGGCGGCCTACGGCTTCACGCTCGCCTATCTGCGCGGCGAGGTGCCGGGGATCGCGGTGAAGCGCCGCATGTATCCGACAAAGCAGATCGCGGTGGCGCAGATGTTCGTCATGCTCGAGCAGACGCGCGCCCTGTTCCTGCGCACGATCGGCGAGGCGCGGCTTGACCCCGCGAAGCCCGAGCGGCTGCGCCTCTACGCCGCGCAATACACGATCATGGAAAACGCCAACGAGCTTTGCAGGCTGGCGATCCGCACCTGCGGCGGGCAGGCGATGCTGCGCTCGCTGCCGTTGGAGCGGCTCTACCGCGACAGCCGCTGCGGCTCCTTGATGCTGCCCTGGACCGCCGAACTCTGCCTCGACCGCTTGGGGCGCGAAACCCTCTACGAGCCGGGCGAGAAGGACGGCTGAGCGGAAGCGGCGGCGGCGACCCACACCTGCCGCGGCCGGCAGCCGGGTAGCCGCACATTGCCGATCGGCAGGAGGCGCGGCGCAAAGGCGTGCGGCGGCGAGGCGGCGCGCAGCGCGTCGCCGCTGACCGCCATCGCGACGCCGAGCCGGCGGGTCAGGCGCTCGAGCCGGCTCGCGACGTTGACGGCGTCGCCGATGACCTCGCGGCTGCCCTCCTCGGCGATCGCCACCATGCCGTAATTGACGCCGATCCCGACCGCGACCGGCGGCTCGGTGCTCGAGAGGGCGAGCGCCTCGAGCATCGCGAAGCCGGCGGCGATGGCGCGCGCCGCATCGGCCGGGTGCGAGACCGCGTCGCCGAAGAGCGCCATCAGCCCGTCGCCGAGATGCTTCTTGACCTTGCCGCCGTGCTCGGCGACCGCGCTGCCGAGCCGCGCGTGGAAATCGGCGACGAGCGCAAACGCCTCCGCGGGCTCGAGGCGGGCGGCGAGCCGGCTGAACCCCTTGATGTCGACAAAGAGGATCGCGGCGGGCCGCACCGACCAGCCGTCGCCGCGGCGGGGGCGCGCGGCCTCTCGCGGCCGGCAAATCCGGCAGGCGCGATAACCCGCCGCTTCCGCGGCCTCGCAGGACGCGAAGAAGGCGACATGCTCGCGCCGCGGCCGGCGCGCCGGGCAGATCGGCCGGCAATAGACGCGGGTCGTCCTGACCGCGTAATAAAGGAGCCCGTCGGCGCGCAGGTCGCGCCCGCGCACCGCGGCCCAGCGCGCCGCGTCGTCGCCGAACAGAAGATCGAAGCCTTCGTAGAGCGGGCGGGCGGCGTTCATCGGCGGCTCTCCATCGTGTCGCGATGAAGATGGCGCGGCCGAGCGCTCTCGGCGTCTCGTCTCTTGCCGCCGAATTCGCTTTTTGTGAGGCTGTGGCCCGGAGGCGAGCGGGTGCGTCGGCTGATTTCGAGCTTCGTGCTCTTCCTCCTGCTCGCGCCGCCGGCCGCGGCGAGCGGGATCCTGACGGTGTGGCAGGGGACGCATTGGGGCGAGACGAGCCGCGAATTACGGCACGAGTTCGGGGCGCGGGCGACGCCTTTGCCGTGGCGCCTCGATTTCGGCGACGCCTATACCGACGTCGTGCTGCGCCGGGAGGCCGTCGGCGGCGTCCCGGTCATCGTCTTTTTTCAGATGGAGAAGCGGACGGGCGGCTTGAAACGCATCCAGATCGAGCGGCCGCGGCACGGCGTCAACCCGCCGGCATTGCGCGACATCCTCGCCGCCCTCGAAGCCGCCTACGGCGAGGTGGACCGGCGCTGCCTCATGCCGCCGCGGGCGGCGAACGGATACCAGGCTGCCGTCCGCTGGTCATGGCTGCGCGAGGGGGCGCTGGTCCGCGCGATCTTCCGCGACACGACGCCCGAGGCGGTCGAGGGCTGCATCGGCCGCCCGCTGCCCTGCGGGCTGACCGGGCAATTGCTGGTGCGGATCAGCCCGGCGCGGGGCACATCCGCCCCCGCCTGCGGCGATCTCACAAAATCTCGCGGCGGCGCAATTCGTCGATGACGCGGTCGGCGAGCGCCTCGGCGGTGTCTTCGCCGGCCATCAGATGGATCTCCGGCGCGAGCGGGCGCTCATAGGGCGAATCGAAGCCGGTGAAGTTGCGGATCTGGCCGCTCTGCGCCTTCGCATAAAGGCCCTTCGGGTCGCGCCGGATGCATTCGTCGATGGGCGTGTCGACGAACACCTCCAGGAACGCCGCCGGCGCCGTCAAATCGCGCACCAATTGCCGCTCGGCGCGGAACGGCGAGATGAACGAGCAGAGGACGATGAGCCCGGCCTCGGTCATCAGCCGGCCGACCTCGCCGACGCGGCGCACGTTCTCGACCCGGTCGGCGTCGGTGAAGCCGAGGTCGCGGTTGAGCCCGTGCCGCACATTGTCGCCGTCGAGCAGCATCGTGTGCCGGCCGCGGGCGAGCAGCTTTTTCTCGACGAGGTCGGCGATCGTCGATTTGCCGGCGCCGGAAAGCCCGGTAAACCAGACGACCGCCGGGCTCTGCGCCTTCAGCGCGGCGCGCTCGGCCCGGCCGACCGTCAGCAACTGCCAGTGGATGTTGCTCGCCCGCCGGAGCGCGAAGGCGATCATCCCGGCGCCGGCCGTCTCGTTGGTGAAGCGGTCGATCAGGATGAAGGCGCCGGTGTCGCGGTTGACATCATAGGGGTCGAAGGCGACCGGCACCGCGGTCGAGAGATTGCAGAAGCCGATCTCGTTGAGCGCCAGGGTCTTGTCGGCGAGGTGCTGCAAGCTCTCGACATCGATGCGGTGCTTCAGCGCGGTCACCGTCGCCGGCACCGTGCGCGGCCCGATCTTCAACAGGTAGGAGCGGCCCGGAACCAGCGGCTCATCGCCCATCCACACGACATGGGCGGCGAACTGGTCGGCGAATTCGGGCGGGTCCTTCGGGTCGGCGAGGATGTCGCCGCGCGTCACATCGACTTCCTCGGCGAGCGTCAGCGTCACCGCCTCGCCGGCGCCGGCGCGTTCGAGCGAGCCGTCGAAGCTGACGATGTCGGCGACGGCGGTCGTGCGCCCCGAGCCCGCCACCAGCACCCGATCGCCCTTCGCCACCGATCCCGAGACGAGGGTGCCCGAGTAGCCGCGGAAATCGGCGTTCGGCCGGTTGACCCATTGCACCGGAAAGCGCAGCGGCCGCGCTTCGACGCCGCGCCCGACATCGACGGTTTCGAGGTATTCGAGAAGGGTCGGCCCCAGATACCACGGTGTGCGCGCCGAGCGCTTCGTGACGTTGTCGCCGTAGCGCGCGGCGAGCGGGATCGCGGCGAGCGAGAGAAAGCCCAGCGCCGCGCAGAACTCGGCATGCGCCGCGGCGATCGCCTGAAAGCGCGCCTCCTCGAAGCCGACGAGGTCCATCTTGTTGACCGCCAGCACGACGTGCCGGATGCCGAGCAGGGAGCAGATGAAGCTGTGCCGCTTCGTCTGGCGAAGCACGCCCTTCCGCGCATCGACGAGGATGACGGCGAGATCGCAATTCGAGGCGCCGGTCGCCATGTTGCGCGTGTATTGCTCGTGCCCCGGAGTGTCGGCGACGACGAAGGCGCGCCGCCCGGTCGCGAAGAAGCGGTAGGCGACGTCGATCGTGATCTTCTGCTGGCGCTCGTCCTCGAGCCCGTCGAGGAGCAGCGAAAAATCGATCTCCCCGCCCTCGGCGCCGAAGCGCTTCGAGGCGCCGGCGAGGGCGGCCAGCTGATCGTCGAAAATGAGCGCGCCGTCGTACAGCAGCCGCCCGATCAGCGTCGACTTGCCGTCGTCGACCGAACCGCAGGTCAGAAAGCGCAAGAAATCCTTGTCGCGCTCGGCGACGCCCGGCGCGGCCAATCCGTCGTCCATCAGAAATAACCCTCGCGCTTCTTGCGCTCCATCGCCGCTTCCTCGTCGCTGTCGATCAGCCGGCCCTGCCGCTCGGAACGGTGCGAGCCCTTGAGTTCGGCGACGATGTCCGCGACCGTCGCCGCGCTCGATTCGATGGCGCCGGACAGCGGATAGCAGCCGAGCGTGCGAAACCGGACGAGCTTGTGATGCGGCGCCTCGCCCGGCTCGAGCGGCAGCCGCTCGTCATCGACCATGATCCAGGTGCCCGAGCGCGCGACGACCGGCCGCACGGCGGCGAAATAGAGCGGCACCACCGGGATATGCTCCAAGGCGATGTATTCCCAGACGTCGATCTCGGTCCAGTTCGACAGCGGAAAGACGCGCATCGACTGGCCTTCGGAGAGGCGCGTGTTGAACAGCCGCCACAATTCCGGCCGCTGCACCCGCGGGTTCCAGCCGTGGTCGGCGGTGCGCAGCGAGAAGATCCGCTCTTTCGCCCGGCTCTTTTCCTCGTCGCGCCGGGCGCCGCCGAAGGCCGCGTCGAAGCCGTGCATGTCGAGCGCCTGCCGCAGGGCCGCCGTCTTCATGACCTGGGTGTGCAAGGCCGAGCCCGAGGCGATCGGGTTGATGCCGCGCGCCACCCCTTCGGGATTGGTGTAGACGATCAGGTCGAGCCCGAGTTCGCGCGCGGTCTTGTCGCGGAAGGCGATCATCTCGCGGAACTTCCACAGGGTGTCGATGTGCAGCACCGGGAACGGCAGCTTGCCCGGATGGAACGCCTTGCGCGCCAGATGCAGCATGACGCTCGAATCCTTGCCGATCGAATAGAGCATGACCGGCTTGCGGAACTCCGCCACGACCTCGCGCATGATGCCGATCGACTCGGCTTCGAGCCGGCGCAGATGCGCGGAGCGAACCGGCGCAGGCGCGCGGCTCTCGACAATGCTCGACAAAAACAACATCCTTCGATGAATGGGCGGCAGGCCTTTTTGGTAGTGCGAATACGGCGAAATGTCAATGGTCTAGCCGAAAACCGCACGCCGCGGCCGGGTCGCCCGGTGTGGGGGGTGGGTGCTGATGAACGACGCCGGCGCGGCGCCTGTGCATTTCATTTTCCTGCGCCACCTCCAGGCGGTCGGGGTTTTCGCCTGCGGCGCCTGCGGCGCGGCGGGGGGCGGCTGGCCGCGGGTCACCATCGCGAAGCGGGAGGGTGCGCCGGTCGAACTGTTCGCCGGCGCGGTGCGGCTCTCCCGGCATGCCGCGCGCGAGGTGTCCGCGCAAGCGCCCGCCTTTGCGCGCGGCGAAGCCTTTCTGCGCTTCATCCCCGAGCCGGCCGAAGGCTGGGACGGCGGGCTTCATCTGACTTGGCACGGCCGCGAGGGCGCCGTCGAGACGCGCTTCGCCGCCGAGACCGGCCACCCCGCCGAGCTTTCCCGGATCCTGGCATTGGCGCCGGCCGAGGCGGTGTTGCGCATCGCCGGCGCGGCGATCGCCGCCTCGCGGCGGGAGGGCGAGGCTTGGGAAAGCCTGCCGCGCCCTTTGGAACGCTTCCTGCGCCTCGTTCACAAGGGGCTTTCGACCGGCGGCGGCCAGGTCGATACGGTGCTGCGCGTCGGCGACGCAGGAATGCTGATCGCGGGCAAGCTCGACACGGACGAGCCGCTCGCCGAGGCGGCGCTCTTCGCACTTTCCGGCCGGCGCGTCGCGCTCGCGGTGCCGCTGCCGGCGACCGACAGCACACCGGCGGGGCGCGGCTTTGCCGTCTTCGCCGAAACCGGCGAGCGGCGCGCCGACGAACGCCGCTGGTTTCTCGAACTCGCGCCCGTGGGCGGCGACAAACGGCGGCTCGC
>DASYYD010000466.1:0-1508 GCA_035934195.1 Allostellaceae bacterium
TATCCCGGCGACGCTCTCGCCCCGCGTCATCGGCGCAACCGTCCGCGGCGAGATCGCTTTCGACGGAGTATTGGTGAGCGACGATCTGTCGATGCAGGCGCTCGGCGGCGGGCTCGGCGAGCGGGCCGCGCGCGCGCTCGCCGCCGGCTGCGATATCGCCCTACATTGCAACGGCGAGCCGGACGAGATGGAAGCGGTCGCCGCCGCGACCGGCCCGCTTTCGCCCGCCGCCGCGGCGCGGCTCGAGCGCGGCGAGGCGCGGCGAACGTCCTCGCGCCAGCCCTTCGACCGGGCGGCAGCCGAGGCGCGCTTCGACTCGCTCCTCGAAGAGCGGCGAGCCTCGTGACAAACGCCGCCGCGATGCTTTACGAGGCCAGCACCTGGGTGCTGCCGGTCGTCTTCGCGGTTACCCTCCACGAAGCCTCGCACGGCCTCGTCGCCTACCGGTTCGGCGACGACACCGCCTGGCGCGCCGGCCGGGTCACCGCCAACCCGCTGAAGCACATCGACCGCTTCGGCACGATCGTGCTGCCGGCTCTCCTGCTGCTCGCGCGCTCGCCGTTCCTGTTCGGCTACGCGAAGCCGGTGCCCGTGGATTTCCGGCGCTTGCGCGACCCGCGCCGCGACATGGTCTGGGTGGCGCTCGCGGGCCCGGTCACCAACGTGCTGCTGGCGATCCTCTCCGCGGCGCTTCTGTGGCCCGCCGCCTTGATGCCCGCCTACGGCGCCGACTGGGTGGCGGAGAACCTCGCGCACTCGATCGAGATCAACGTCGTGCTGTGCGTCTTCAACATGCTGCCGCTGCCGCCGCTCGACGGCGGCCGGGTGGCGGTCGGGCTGTTGCCCGATTTCCTCGCCCGGCCGCTCGCCCGGCTCGAGCGCTTCGGCATGGTGATCCTGCTTCTCTTGCTGTTCGTGCTGCCGTTTGTCGGCGAAAAGCTGGGGCTCGATCTCAACATCCTCGCGCGGCTGATCGGCTGGCCGAGCGAGGCGCTGCTCCGCTTCGTCCTGGCGGTCACCGGCCAGAACCAATGAGCGAGAGCGCCGAGCTGGTCCTCGATCTCGACGGCTACGAGGGGCCGATCGACATGCTGTTGTCGCTGGCGCGGGAGCAGAAGGTCGATCTGGCGAAGATCTCGATCCTGGCGCTCGCCGACCAGTACCTCGCCTTCATCGCCGCGCGCCGCCGGCTGCGCCTCGAGATCGCCGCCGATTATCTGGTGATGGCGGCCTGGCTCGCCTACCTCAAATCGCGCCTGCTCTTGCCCGAGCCGCCGCAGGGCGACGAGCCCTCCGGCGAAGAATTGGCCGAGGCTCTGGCGCAGCGCCTGCGGCTCCTCGAGGCGATGCAGGAGGCGGGCCTCAGGCTGATGAGCCGGCCGCGTCTCGGCCATGACGTGTTCCTGCGCGGCCTGCCCGAGCGGATCGCGGTCATCCCGCGCCCCGTCTACGAGGTCGGCCTCTACGATCTCCTGCACGCCTATGGCGAGGGCCGCCGGCGCGCCGGC
>DASYYD010000044.1:0-8058 GCA_035934195.1 Allostellaceae bacterium
AGTTCGGCCGCGGGACGACCGTCAGCATCCACCTCCCCGGTCATCGCGTCAGAGAGATCAACGTCGCGGCACGCCAGGCTGCACGAATGGAACCGTAGCACCCGCTCCGGATCGCGCCGGTCTTCGATGCCGTGGCGGGCACGAGCTCCGTTGCTTCGGTTTGATCTGGCTTCGGCAATCGAAGCATACGCGAGGCCAATGGGTTATATCGCCCCCGCCGGCCTCTCCACTCAATCCGGCGAATTATTCGGGTTCGCGCGCCGAGAGAATCGCCTCCTCGACGTCGCGCAGCCGGTCCTTGCCGAAGAACATCTCCTCGCCGACGAAGAAGGTCGGCGAGCCGAAGCTGCCGCGCTCGACCGAGCGCGTCGTGTTGTCGAGGAGGCGCGCCTTTATGTCGGCGTCCTGGACCAGTTCGGCGAAGCGGTCGGCATCGAACCCGGATTCGACGAGCGCGGCGCGCAACACCGCGGGATCGTCGAGCTTTTTCGGCGCCGACCACATGTGCCGGTAGATCTCCTCGACATAGCGCCCGAAGACGCCGAGACGCTGCGCCGCGATCGCGCCGCGCATGATCGTCAAGCTGTTGACCGGGAAGAACGGGTTGAGCCGAAAATCGTCGATCCCGTGGCGCTTCAAGAAGCGCGCCGTCTCGAGGCGCTCGTATTCGGGCTTGTTCTTGATCCCGGCGAAGGCCTCGGCCGGCGAGCGGTTGCCGGTCAGCTTGAAGACGCCGCCCAGGAGCACCGGCACATACACGAATTCGGCTCCCGTGCGCTGCTCGACCTGCGGGATCACCCGATATGCCAGATAGGCGTTCGGGCTGCCGAAATCGAAGTGGAATTCGATCCTCGCCATGGTTCACCATTTCTCCGCAAAGGGCCGGATTTCGCGCTCGAAGGACCACGCGTCGCGCGGTTCCTCGTAAATCTGCCAATAGGCGTCGGCGACCGATTGCGGGCGCATCAGACGGCCGGGAGCGAGATTGGCGAGCGCCGCCTCGCCCTCGCGCTCCTTGATCCGCTCGCGCACCCATGCCGTGTCGACGCCGGCGTCGATGACCAGATGCGCGACGTGGATGCCCTGCGGCCCCAATTCGCGCGCGGCGCTCTGCGCCACCGCGCGCAGGCCGAATTTGGCGCTGGCGAAGGCGGCATAGCCGATCCCGCCGCGCAATCCGGCGGTGGCGCCGGTGAAGAAGAGGTTGCCATGCCCGCGCGGCAGCATCAGGCGCGCCGCCTCGCGGGCCGAGAGGAAGCCCGCATAGCAGGCCATCTCCCAGACCTTGCGGAACACCCGCTCGGTCGTCTCCAGAAGCGGGAAATTGACGTTGGCGCCGATGTTGAAGATGCACACCTCGAGCGGCGCCGCCCGATCGGCCTCCTGCAGGAACGCCGCGACCTCTTCGGCCTTGCGGGCATCGAGCGAGCGGCCGACGGCCCGCCCGCCCGCCGCCTCGATCTCGGCGACGAGCGGCTCGAGTTTCTCGCCCCTGCGGCGCCCGGCGAAGACGGTGAACCCCTCGGCCGCGAATTTCCTCGCGATCGCGGCGCCGATGAAGTCGCCGGCGCCGATGACGGCGGCAGTCGCGTTCCCGGGTTCCACTCGATCCTCCTGCACCGGCTTCGACCGGCAGCGCGGACTGCCTTCGAGCCCTGGCAATTACGCGCATATGCGCCTATATAAGCGTATATGCACAAACATCAAGGCGTGAGGATCGAGGATGGCTGCGTCAGGCCCCGACGACTGCAACTGCCTCGCGGCGCGGCAAGCGGCGCGGCACATCACGCAGTTCTATGATCGACTGCTGGCACCGAGCGGGCTGCGCACGACGCAGTTCTCCATTCTCGCAAAATTGCGCCGGTCAGGGCCGATGACGATCAATGCGCTGGCCGCGGACATGGTCATGGACCGCACGACGCTCGGGCGCAACATCCTGCCGCTCGAGCGCGACGGGCTGATCGCGGTCGAAAGAGGCGGCCGCGACCGCCGCCGCAAGAGGCTGCGGCTGACCGAGGCCGGCGCGGTGCGCTTCCGGGCCGCGGCGAAGGGTTGGCTGGAGGCGCAGCGGCAATTCGAGGCGGCCTTCGGGGCCGAGCGCAGCGCCAACATGCGCGCCCTCCTGCACGCCGTCGCGGCGACCGATCTCGGCGCCGCGCCGGGCGGCGGTTGACCCAGGTCAATGCCGCCCGGCGCACCTCGCGCCATCGGTGAGCGAGCGATGTCCCGGGATCGGGTGCCCTCATGCGCTATCTTTCCGGCGCGGTCGCGCTTGCGGCGGTTGCCCTGTGGGGCCCCGTGGCGCCGGCACAGGCGCCCGGCAATCTGACAGCGGTCACGGCCGAGGGCAGCACCGGCGTCATCATCCCGCTCGTCGGCTACGGGCCGCCGCCGCTGACCTTTCTGCTGGTCACGAAGCCGGCGCACGGCGCAGTGCTGATTGCCGGCGCCAATGCCGCCTACACGCCGCAGCTCGGCTTCAGCGGCACGGATTCGTTCCGATATCTCGTCGTCAATGCGGAGGGGAAATTCCGCGCGCCGATCACCGTGACGGTTACCGTCGAAGCGAGCGCCCCGATCTCGATAACGCCGCCTGCCGTGCAAATTTCGAACAACCAGCTCGTCGACGGCAACGGCCAGCGCTTTCTCGTCAAGGGGCTCATCGTGCGTCCGGTCATCGCCCCGTTTTACATGGACGGCGATCCCTTCGAATATTTCGGCGATGCCGAGCTGGCGGCCGCGCAGGCCTGGCACGCCAATACCATTCGCATCCTGACGAGCCAAATCGCCCTCGATCGGCGCAGCCGCTCCTACAGCAAGCAATATGTATTGAGCGTGGCCAATGCGGCACAGGCCATCTTGGACCACGGGTTTTTGCTGATCGTCGGCGTCAACGACGAGATCGGCACTGGGGAAACCATTCGCCATTGCCTGCCGGTCCCGGCTACCCAGCGTGCCTGGACGACGCTTCTCGGGCTGCCGTTTGCGCAAGCGCGCTATCGCCATAACGTCATGCTCGAATTGTTCAACGAGCCCGTAACAGCCGGCGACCAGCACCTTGGGCCCAGCACTTACTGGTGGCAGATCTGGCAGAATGGCGGCCGTGTCGATGTTTACGATGTCGGCGAAGTCGAGCCTTGCGTCGGCGGCCGAAAAGTCGGCATGAATGCGCTGATCGCCCAGATCCGCAATGCCGGGTTGACAAACGTGCTGATCGCCGACGGCCTCAGTTGGGCGCATTTCCTCAACCCGCTCTTCCCGCTTGACGACCCGCTCGGCCAGCTCGCCTACGCGGCGCATCCGTTTCTCGAGAAATGGCCGAGCTTTCATCTGACCGGCAATCCCGCGGAGGATTATGCGGTCCTCGATGCCGCCTTCGGGGATATGCGGACCCAGGATCCGATCATCGCCACCGCGGTCGATGGCGGGGCATCGTCGGGAGGAACCGACCAAACGCAGCATTGCTTCTCGATTGCGCCGCAGGTCATGCCGGTTCTCCTCCACTATCTGCGGCAGGGGAACATGGGCGCGGTGGGCTGGGCGTTCGACCTGCCGCCGCATGCCCTGACCTTGGATTGGAACTGGAACCCGACGAGCTATGCCGGGTTTCGCTGTCCAAAGGGCCCTGTCGAAGGACAGGGCGGCCCCGGAAGGCTGCTGCGCGGCTGGTTCAAGCGGTAAGAGTCTTTTTTTCCCGCTGCGCCGGGAGACGTTGCTCTCCCGGTGGTGTTGCCGGAGGTGATGGGCGAATCCGCAACGGCCCGCGCCCCGATCGTGCCCGGCCTCTGGGCGCGCCTGCCGGGAAGCGGACGCCACGGGCCTTTCTCCCCGATAGGATGCCGATCCCTCGCCGCCACTCATCGCGATGGTGCTCCGATGACCCAGCATTTCGATGCGATCGTGATCGGCGCCGGGCAGGCCGGGCCGCCGCTCGCCGGCCGGCTCACCGGCGCCGGAATGTCGGTGGCGCTCGTCGAGCGCAAGCTCTTCGGCGGCACCTGCGTCAATACCGGGTGCATGCCGACAAAGACGCTCGTCGCCAGCGCCTATGCCGCCCATCTCGCCCGCCGCGGCGCCGATTACGGGCTCGTGATCGAGGCGCCGCCGAGGATCGACATGCTGCGTGTGAAGGCACGCGCCCACGCGGTCTCCGCCCGGGCCAGCAGCGGCGTCGAGGGCTGGCTTCGCGGCATGCAAGGCTGCACGGTGATCGAAGGGCACGCCCGCTTCGAAGGCCCGGATACCGTGCGCGTCGGCAAGGCTCTGCTCGGCGCGCCGCGCATCTTCATCAATGTCGGCGGGCGCGCCGTCGTCCCTGCCCTGCCCGGGATCGACCGGGTTCGCTGTCTGACCAACACTTCCGTCCTTGCCCTCGACCGCGTCCCCAAGCATCTCGTCATCATCGGCGGCAGCTATATCGGGCTCGAATTCGCCCAGATGCACCGGCGGTTCGGCGCCGCGGTCACGGTCGTCGAAAAGAGCCCGCGGCTGATCGCCCGCGAGGACGAGGAGGTCTCGCAGGCGATCCGCGAGATCCTCGAACTAGAGGGGGTCGCCGTGCGTACCGCGGCCGAATGCATCCACTTTGCGCCACGTGCGAATAGGGTCGCCGTCGGCGTCGATTGCAGCTCGGGCGACCCGGAGATCATCGGCTCGCACGTGCTGCTCGCCGTCGGCCGCCGTCCCAACACCGAAGATCTCGATCTCGGCGAGGCCGGCGTCGCGACCGACGCGCGCGGCTACATTGTGGTCGATGACCGGCTCGCCACCAACGTACCGGGCATCTGGGCGCTCGGCGACTGCAACGGCCGCGGCGCCTTCACGCATACGGCCTACAACGATTTCGAGATCGTCGCCGCCAACCTCCTCGACGGCGAGGATCGCAAGGTCAGCGAGCGCGTCCCTGCCTACGCCCTCTACATCGACCCGCCGCTCGGGCGCGTCGGCATCACCGAGACCGAGGCGCGCGCCCGCGGGCGCCCTCTGCTCGTCGGCCGCCGGCCGATGAGCCGCGTCGGGCGTGCGATCGAAAAGGGCGAAACGCTGGGCCTCATGAAGGTCGTCGTCGACGCGCAGACGCGGCAGATCCTCGGCGCCGCCATCCTCGGCACCGGTGGCGACGAGGCGATCCACGGCATCCTCGACATGATGAATGCCGGCGTCCGCTATACGGCGCTGCAGCGCGCCGTGCCGATCCATCCGACGGTCTCCGAGCTGATCCCGACCATGCTCGCCGAAATGCAAACCGTCGGCTGAAGCCCCTGCGCCCCCGGCAAATCGAAAGGGCGCTGCGTCAACCGGGCGGGAAACTGGGGTAGTGTCCTAATTTGGACACTACCGAAAACTGGGCCGATTTCGGATCGGCCGCGGCCAAACTGCCGCCATGCGAACGGCAAAGGGCTTAGCCATCGCTGTCTAAGCCCTTCATCTGATTGGTGGAGCCAACCGGGATTGAGCCGGTGAGGGGGGGCAGGCCTGCGAGCCCGCCGCCGGCTACGCAGGGGAGCTACTCGGCGGCGGCCAGGTTGGGGGTGAACTCCAGCGGCAATCCCTTGTGACCGGTCAATCTTTCGCCTTCCTCGTACATCTCGAAGGCCCGCTTCTTCAATAACGGGAGGATTTCGGCGATCTGTTCCAGGTCGAGATCGGCAGCGATGCCGGGATACCCGGCGCGTTCGATCATTGCGCCGAGCTTTCTGTTCTCGAACTGCTCGAAGGCCCACTGCAACGGATCGTCAATGACGGTCAAGTCCCAATTGGTCCGGTGGTTCTTGTTGCGCGGACCATAATGGTAATGCGGGTTCTGCCAGAAGCAATCGAACGCCAGAAGCTCGGTTTCTTCGACGTAGGCTTTGCCCTTCGAGCCGCCGACATCGGCGAGGACATGGACCGCAAGACCGCCGTCGCCATTTTTCAGCCGCCGCATCTCGAGGCCGAAGCGGATGTTGCCGGCTTCGAAGATTTCGGTGCCACGGTTGTGCTTGACCGTGTTTCGCTTGGCGATGAAGGTCTCTCTCGCACAGGCTTCAACGTCGGGCAGGACGTCCCGCACCGCACTCAGGTCGGTTGCCACGGCGACTTCTTTGTATCCGGCCCGTTCCAACATTTTCGGAAGCTTTTTGCCCAGGGTGCCGATGGTCCAGCCAATCGGATTGCCGTCGATGACCGGATCCATGCGGCAGTGCACGCCCATGCCGCCGCCCACGCGACCCGCGGTCGTCAGTTCCGGGTTCTCCGGACCGTAGACGTAGCTCCTCTCGATGTCGAAGCAGTTGAAGCGCAGCAGGGTCGTTTGCTTACCGTCGATATCGGCCGCCACCTCGATCGATACGCCCTGGTCGGAATGGTCCTCGACGTTGGCATCCCACAACTGGTGCCGAACGATGAAGGTCAGGGGATCGGCGGTGAATCGGGTTCCTGGCGATTGGGGCATCCCGGGCGCTCCTGTAGGAAGAACTTACGCGAGCTTAGGGAGAGGCCACGCGGGTCGCAAGAACTCTCCTCCTACAGAGGCCCTGTTGGCGATGATGGCAGCCTATGGTCTGCCCGCGGAGCCGTCTCTGAGGACCTACCGCACGGCGAGCGCACCGTGCGGGCTTTCCCGGTCGTGCCCCGTCGAGCGGTGTCGGAGCTGTGGGTAAGCAGCCCGCCGCAGCGACCGGCACGGCGCACAAGGTCGCGGGCGCCGCCCGCGCGATCCGCGCCGGCGGCGCCGAACTGCTCTACCCTGCCGCGCTGCGAACCGCGAACGCGCCGAGGAGCACGGCTGCATACAATGCCAGACCGAGAAAGGATAGCGACGACACGGCGCGATCTTAAACCGCCGCCCGGTGCGGTTGCATCGGCTCCGAGAGAGCGCCGACGCCGCTGCCGTGGGCTATGGCGATCGGTTCGATTGGGCTGCACCGCCCGATCGACGCGCCCTAACGCCGGCCGGCGGCGGTGAGCCCTGTCGCGGCGCGCGGCACTCGCGGGTCAAGCCGCCAGCTTCTCCCGCGCGCTGGCCTTGATCATCGCCGCGCCCTTCTCGGCGATCATGATCGTCGGCGCGTTGGTGTTCGTCGAGCTGACCGCCGGCATCACCGAGGCGTCGACGACGCGCAGCGCTTCGAGGCCGTGGACCCGGAGCTGGTCATCGACGACCGACATGCCGTGATCGCCCATCATGCACGAGCAGCTCGCGTGGTAGACGGTGGAACCGTTCGAGCGCGCGTAATCGAGCAGCTCCGCGTCGCTCTGCGCGCCCGGTCCCGGCACGTTCTCCTCGATGATATGCTGCGCGAGCGCCGGCGCGGCGAAGAGGCGCCGCAGGAACTTGAGCCCGCCGACGATCGCGCGCTGATCGGTCTCCTCGGCGAGGTAGCGCGGGTTGATCGCCGGCTGCTCGTGCGGGTCGGGCGTGCGAACCAGCACATAGCCGCGCGACAGCGGCCGCATCTGCCACGGTCCGCCGGTAATGCCCGGCCGGTCGTCGAGCTTGCGAATGAGGCCGGGTTTGTAGCTCGCCGGCGCGAAGACGCATTGCACGTCCGGCGTCGCCGGCTCGGGCGAAACCTTGACGGAGGCGGCGCAAAGCGAGGCGCCGAAGGTCATCATGCCCTTGCCCTGCACGAGATAGCGCATGACCTCGTTGGCGAAGCCGAGGCCGCGGGCGCGCTCGTTCAGGGTTTCGAGGTCGCGGACATAGCAGGACATGCGCGCGATATAGTGGTCCTGGAAATTCCGGCCGACACCGGGCAGCGCATGCTGCACTGCAATACCCGCCTGCTGCAGCACCTCGGGCCCGCCGACACCCGACAGCTGCAGCAGATGCGGCGAGCCGATCGCGCCAGCCGAGAGAATCACTTCGCGCGCCACATCGACGCGCTCCATGCCAGACTGGCGGGAGAATTCGACCGCCACCGCGCGCCTGCCGTCGAGCACCACGCGATGCACCAGCGCATTGGTGACGATCTCGAGGTTCGGCCGCTTTTTCGCCGGGCGCAGATAAGTGGCGGCGGCGCTGGCGCGGCGGCGCCCGCCCCTTGTCTGCTGGCACCAGCCGATCGAGTCGCCGGT
>DASYYD010000064.1:0-4266 GCA_035934195.1 Allostellaceae bacterium
CACCCAGAATTCGGGGTCGTGCAGCAACTCGCTCATTGCCGCGACCGCTCCGCGATCGCCCGGTCGACCGCGCCGGCGGCGGCTTTCTCCCCGGCCGGCATGCCGGTCAGCTTTTCGGCGATCGACCGCGCGAGATCGACGGCGAGGCCGCGAATCTCGGTCAGCGCGCGCTCCTCTTCTGCCGCGATCTGCCGCTCGGCATCCTCGATCTCCTTGGCCAGGCTCTCGCCCACCGCGCGCTGGCGCGCGGCAGCTTCGGCGGCGAGCTTGTCGGCGGTCTCCTTGAGCGTCGCCTGCGCCTCGGCGCGCGCGCTCGCCAGCACCTTTTCGTGCGCCGCGATGACCGCCTCGGCCTCGGCCTTCATCCGGCTCGCGCGGTCGAGATCCTCCTCGAGCCGCTGGCGCCGCGCCGCGATCGCGCCGCCGACCCGCGGCACGGCGAGATACCGCATCACCAGGTAGAGCGCGACGAAGGTGACCGCGAGCCAGAAGAGCTGCGACAGATAGGTCGAGGCGTCGAGTTGCGGCACGGCCGGTGACTAGAACACGAACAGCAAGAGCAGCGAGACGAGCAGCGCATAGAAGGCCACCGCCTCGGTCAGCGCAAAGCCGAGCATGCCGATGCCGAAGACCTGGTCGCGCGCCGCCGGGTTTCGCGCGATCGAGCTGACGAGGGAGGCGAAGACGTTGCCGATCCCGACGCCGACCCCGGCGAGCGCGATCGCGGCGAGCCCGGCGCCGATCATCTTGGCGGATTGCGGATCCATGGTCGTTCCTTTGCTGAAGAGGGTCAGTGCATATGGATGGAATCGTGCAGGTAGAGGCAGGTCAGGATCGCGAAGACATAGGCCTGCAAGACCGCGATGACGATTTCGAGGGCGAAGACGGCGGCGGTGACGGCGATCGGCAGAAAGCCGAAGATCCCGAGCACGGCGGTGAACCCGGCGAAGACCGCCATCACGGTATGGCCCGCCATCATGTTGGCGAAGAGTCGCAGGCTGAGGCTCACCGGGCGTGACAGGTAGGAGATCAGCTCGATCGGCACCAGGATCGGCGCCAGGATGATCGGCGCTCCGGGCGGAAAGAAGAAGGTGGCGAAGCGAATCCCGTGCTTCCAAAAGGCGACGATCGTCGCCAGCAGAAAGACAAAGAGCGCCAACGCCGTGGTGACGATGACCTGGCTCGTAAAGGCGTAGCCGAACGGGATGAGGCCGAGGAGGTTGCCGAGCAGAATGAACATGAAGAGCGAAAAGACGAGCGGCAGGAACTCTTCGCCGCCGTGCCCGACGTTCTCACTCACCATGCCGGCGACGAATTCGTAAGAGAGTTCGGCCATCGACTGCAACCTGCCAGGAACGAGGGCGGCGCGGCGCGTCGTGCCGAGGAGGAGGAGCGCGATCAGCGCCACCGCGATCGTCATCAGGAGCGCGGCATTCGTATAGGAAATGTCGTAGCCGCCGATATGGAGCGGGATGATCCGCTCGATGTCGAATTGCGCGAGGGGTCCGCCTTTGACCGTCACGTTCTTGCCCTACTCTTTCCGATCCGCCCGCTAGTCCCGCCGCTCGGGCGGGCTCCCCATGCCGCTGCCGACCGCCCGCATCACATTCAACAGCCCCGCCGCGGCGCCGAGGACGAACCCCGCGACGACGCCCCACGGCCGGGTGTGGGCGAGGCGATCGACGACCCAGCCGAGGGCGACGCCGACGGCGAGCGCCGCGACCAGCTCGATCCCGATGCGGAAGCCGAGACCCGCCAAGCCCTGCGGCCCGGCGCTGCCTTCGGCGGGGCGACGCGGCGCGGCTTGCCGCCGCGCCGCAGCCAGCCGCTCGCCAAGATCCGCCAGCGGGTCCGGCGGCTTGTCCTCGCTCATCTGGTGAAGCGCAGCCGGCAAAAACCCGTTCCGGCCGCATTGCGGCCGGAACGGGGCGGCACCCTAATCGGGCGAATTCCGCCTGTCAAGGCCCGCCCGCGGTTGCAGATCGCGACATAATTGCAGGCAATTTCAAGGTCGTAGTGGTCACAACCAACCACATCGGGATTGCTTCGTCGCCGCGCTCTTCGCAATGACGAGCATGTCGGGCGTCATTGCGAACGAAGCGAAGCAATCCCGCTCAGGCGGTTTGCCGCAAGGCGGCGGCGCGGGCGAGATCGACCGAGACGAGCTGCGAGACGCCGCGCTCGGCCATCGTCACGCCATAGAGCCGGTCGACCCGCGCCATCGTGATGCGGTGGTGGGTGACGACGATGAAGCGGGTTTGGGTGGCGTCGGCGATCTCCTCGACGAGGCCGCACAAGCGGTCGACATTGGCGTCGTCGAGCGGCGCGTCGACCTCATCGAGAACGCAGACCGGCGCCGGGTTGGTGAGGAATATCGCAAAGACGAGCGCCAGCGCCGTCAACGCCTGCTCGCCGCCGGAGAGTAGCGACAAGCTCTGCAGGCGCTTGCCGGGCGGGCTCGCCATGATCTCGATGCCGGCCAGAAGCGGGTCCTCGTCATCGACCATTTCGAGCTGCGCCTTGCCGCCGCCGAAGAGCTGGCCGAAGAGATCGGCGAAATGCGCGTTGACCTCTTCGAACGCCGCGACGAGCCGCTTTCTGCCCTCCTCGTCGAGCGCGGCGATGCCGCGGCGCAGCCGCGCAATCGCCTCGCGCAGGTCGGTGCGCTCGCGCACCAGCCCCTCGATCCGAGCCTCGACCTCGGCGGCCTCACCCTCGGCGACCAGGTTGACGGGCCCCAATGCCTCGCGTTCGCGCAGCAGCCGTTCGAGCCGGCGGGCCGTGTCCTCGGGGTTCCCCGGCGCCTCGTCCGGGCCGACCCCGGCGAGGTCGCCGAGCCCTTCAGGCGCGCAGTCGAGCCGCTCGCGGATCTCGCGGGCGAGGCGTTGCCGCGTCTCTTCCGCCCCGGTGCACAGCACCTGCGCGCGCGCCCGACCCTCGCGCGCTTGCGCGAGCCTCTCTTCGGCGATATGCGCCGCCTCGGCCTTTTCCTTGCGCGCGCTTTCGCCGCGGGCGAGCGCATCCGCCCCGTCGCGGCAGCGCTCCGCCGCCGCCTGGATCAGTTCGCCGAGCCTCTCGCTTTCCGCGGCGATCGCCTGTGGCCGCGCGGCGAGTTGCGCCATCTCTTCTTGAAGCGCCGCCCGGCGCGCGAGGAGGGCGGCGCTTTGCCCGTCCGCGCCTTCCTGTCGCTTCTGCCACGAGCACTCTTCGAGCCCGATCGCCGCGAGCCGCTCGCGGCGCCGCGCCGCGTCGCGGTCGAGCCGGTCGATCGCCGCCTTCGCTTCCGTGTCGGCGGCGCGGGCTGCGGTAGCCAGCTCGCGCGCCTCGTCGAGCGCGGCATGCGCCAGGAGCGGCTCCGGGAGCGCCGCCAATTCGCGCTCGACCGCCTCGCAAAGTGCCGCCGTCTCGGCGAGGTCGGCGGCAAGTTTGCCGGCCGATTCGGCGAGCGCCGCGAGGCGCGCTTCGGTTTCGAGGGCATGGCGGGCAAGATCCGCTTCGGCCGCCCGGGCGGCGGCGAGCGCGGCCTCCGCCGATTGCAATTCGGCCCGCCCCCGCCGGTCCGCTTCGGCCGCTGTCTCGCGCTCATGCCGCGCCGCGCCCGCCTGCGCCGCCGCCCGCCGCGCCGCCTCCTCGAGCGCGCCGATCTCGCGTTCGAGACGGGCGAGGCGGTTCCGGTGGCGCGCCGCTTCGGCGGCCGCTGACCGGCTCTCTGAAGCGCGCACGAACCCGTCCCAGCGCCACAGCCGCCCGTCGCGGTCGACGAGCCGCTGGCCGGGCGCGAGGAGCGGCTGCAAGCGGCGGCCGGTCTCGGCATCCTCGACCCAGCCGGCAAAGGCGAGGCGGCGCGCGAGCGCCGCCGGCGCGCCGACGATCTCGGAAAAGGGCCGCGCGCCGACCGGGAGCGACGGCACGTCGCGCAGCGCGGCAAGCTCGACCCAGGCGCGTCCGGCGAAGCTCGCCTGCGGCATCGCGATCGGCGCCGACAGCTCGTCGTCGAAGAGCGCCCCGAGCGCCGCCTCGAACCCTTCCGCGACCGTGACCGCGGCCAGCACCGGCGGTCCGGCGGCGTCGGCGGATTTGGCCGCCGCCGCGAGAACTGCGGAGAGCGCGTCCGCCTCGGCCTTGATCCGGGCGAGACGGCCTTCGGCCTCGCGCGCGGCGTCGCCCAGCCGGGCATCGTCCGCGAGGCGCAAGGTGAGCCTATTCTCGCTTGTCGTGGCGGCGGCGCGGCATTCCGCCGCCCGTCTCTGCGCTGTGCCGACGGCT
>DASYYD010000070.1:0-12687 GCA_035934195.1 Allostellaceae bacterium
GCACCCGACCCCGAAGAACCCGCTCGGCGTCAAGGGCGTGGGCGAGGCCGGCACCTTGGGCGCGCTGCCGGCGGCGATGAACGCGGTCAACGACGCGCTGCATTCGATCGGCGCCCCGGCGATCGCGCCGCCGGCGACGCCCGAGAAGCTGTGGCGCGCGATCCGCGCGGCAAGCGGACGGTAGAGAGCGTCGATGCGCTGCGCGAGGGGCCCGCGATATGGTCATAGGGCGATCGATCCCCGCGAGGGCTCGCATGATGAAACCTGCCGCCGAGACTGGGGAAAAATCGCCCCCGGCGGCGTCCTCGGCCCCGGAAGTACTAAAACGCAAAATTGCCGGAATCGTATGGTAGCCTGCGTCGGTCGGCCGCACAGGGCCGGACCTGCCGTCGATCGGCGCACAGCTGAAGATCCCTTGCAGAAAACAGCGAAAACAGCGGCGGCGGAGGGCGTGGCGCGGCGGCGCCGGGCGCGGCAACGCCGGCAACATTACAAAATCTTAATTACGGGTTCGCCCGAGGCTGCCGTATTTGAGCGCCTCGGCGCTGCTCCCTTCGCCTCCGGCGGCCACTCGGCCGGCGGCGGTGCGCAGAGGGGGCGGGGAACCGAGGTGGAGGCCGGGATGCTGCGACGGGTTCTCGCTGTCATTCTCCTTTTGTCGAGCGTCGGGGCGGCCGCGGCGGCCGACCGGCCGGCAGCCGTCGCCGGGATCTTTCTGACGACCCGTTATCCGGCGTTGACCGTGCGCGCCGGCCAACCGGCGACGCTCGACCTCGAGTTGCACAATTTCGACCGGCCGCCGGAAAACCTGTCGCTCGGCGTCCCGCAGGTGGCGGCGGGCTGGAAAGCGACGATCCTCGGCGGCGGCCAGCCGGTGGCGGCGGCGATCGTCGCGCCGAATTCGAGCGAGGCGCTGCAATTGCGCCTCGAGCCGCCGCAGGGAGCCGGCCCCGGAACCTATCAGTTCATGGTCGCCGCGTCGGGCCAGAACACCAATCTGCGGCTGCCGATCACGCTGACGATCGGCAAGGAGCTGCCGGCAAAGCTCAAGCTGACGACCGATTTCCCGGCCCTGCGCGGCAGCGCGACGACCGCCTTCAAGTTCAAGGTGGCGGTCGCCAACGACAGCGGCCGCGACGCGACGATCAATTTCGCCGCCGATCTGCCGCAAGGCCTTCGCGTCACCTTCACCCAGGCTTACGGCACCCAGGAGATCACCAGCATCCCGATCAAGGCCGGCCAGTCGAAAGACATCGACGCCTCGGTCAAGTTGCCGCGCGACACGCACGCCGGCGACTACAAGATCGTCATGCACGCGCGCAGCCCCGCCGCCGCCGCCGAGATCCCGCTCTCGATCACGGTGGTCGGCCGGCCGCGCCTGTCGCTGACCGGCGAGGGCGGACGGCTCTCCGGGGAAGCCTATGCCGGCACGCAGAGCCCCTTGACCCTCCTGGTGCGCAACCGCGGCAGCGCCGTCGCGCGCGGCATCCGCTTCGACGCGACGGTCCCCGACGGCTGGAAGACGAGCTTCGATCCGAAGAACCTGCCGGCATTGCCGCCCGGCCGGACGCAGACCGTCAAGCTGTTGCTGACGCCGGCCGCCAAGGCGATCGCCGGCGATTACCAGACGACGATCCGCGCCAACGGCTCGGAGGATGTCTCCGACGCCGCCGATTTCCGCATCACGGTGATGACCTCGACCCTGTGGGGGGCGGTCGGGATCGGCATCATCGCCATTTCGCTGCTCGTCGTCGTCTTCGCCGTGGCCCGCTTTGGCCGGCGCTAGCGAGCGGGCCATGGCCGTCGTCATCGCGGCCGAGGGGCTGACCAAGCGGTACGGCGTGACGCTCGCCGTCGACCGCGTCGATCTCGAGGTCGGCGACGGCGAGATCGTCGGCATCCTCGGCCCCAACGGGTCGGGCAAGACGACGACGATCCTGATGCTGTTGGGCCTCACCGAGCCGAGCGCCGGGCGCGCCCTCGTCGCCGGCTTCGACCCGCTGCGCGAGCCGCTCGAAGTCAAGCGGCGGGTCGGCTACCTGCCGGATTCGGTCGGCTTCTACGACTGGCTGTCGGCGCGCGACAACCTGTTCTACACCGCCCGGCTCGCCGGCCTTTCGCGCCGCGACAGCGAGGAGCGCATCGCCGAGGGGTTGGCGCGGGTCGGCCTCGCCGATCACGCGCGCGACCGGGTTTCGACCTTTTCGCGCGGCATGCGCCAGCGCCTCGGCCTCGCCGAGGTCCTGATGAAGCGCCCGGCGATCGCGGTGCTCGACGAGCCGACCGCGACGCTCGACCCGCATTCGACACAGGAATTCCTCGCGATGATCCGCGGCCTCAAGGCCGACGGCACCGCGGTCCTCCTCTCCTCGCACCATCTCGACCAGGTGCAGAGCGTGTGCGACCGGGTGGCGCTCTTCAACCGCGGGCGCGTCGCGCTCTCGGGCAGCGTCACCGAGCTGGCGCAGCAGGTGCTGGGCGGCGGGCACGTCTTCGACATCGAGCTGCGCGGCGGCGACATGCATGCCGTCATCGCCGCCGTGCCGGGGGTCGTGCGCGTCCAGGCGGTGGGCCCCGGGCTCTACCGGGTCGATTGCGAGCGCGATCTGCGCAGCGAATTGGCGCGGCAGCTGGCGCCGATCGCGGAACTCATCGGGCTGCGCTTTGCCGAACCGAGCCTCAACGAAGTCTACACGCGCTATTTCGACGAGGTGCGCCATGCGGCGTGAGGGCTCGCCCTGGAAGGGGCTCGGCGTCGTCCTCGCCAAGGAGACCGCCGACCATCTCTCGGGCGCCCGCATGCGCCTGCTCGAAGCGCTCGTCTTTCTGACCGCGATCGCCGCCGCCTATACCGCGATCAACCAGATCCGCGCGACGATCGGGCAGAGCCCGTTTCTGTTTCTGCGCCTGATGACCCTGTCGCAGCGGCCGTTGCCGTCGTTCATCGCGCTGTTGGGCTTTCTGATCCCGCTGGTCGCCATCGCGCTCGGTTTCGACGCGATCAACGGCGAGTTCAACCGCCGCACCTTGAGCCGGGTGTTGGCGCAGCCGATCTACCGCGACGCGCTTCTCCTCGGCAAGTTCCTCGCCGGGCTGTTGGCACTGGCGATCGGCCTGCTCTCGCTGTGGCTCTTGGTTATCGGGCTCGGCCTCCTGCTCCTCGGCGTGCCGCCCAACAGCGAAGAGACGATCCGCATGCTGGGGTTCCTCGTCGCCACGATCGCCTATGGCGGGGTGTGGCTGGCGCTCGCCTTCCTGTTCTCGATCGTCTTTCGCGCCCCGGCCACCGCGGCCTTGGCGGCGCTCGGCTGCTGGCTCCTCTTCGCGCTCTTCTGGTCGGTCCTGACGCCGCTCGCGACCACGCTGATCGCCGGGCCGTCGCAGGACATCTTCGGCCCGAGCCTGCACTACATCCGCACCGAGCAGGTGTTGCAGCGGCTCTCCCCGAACACGCTCTATGCCGAGATCGCGCTCGCCCTCCTCCACCCGGCGACCCGGGCGCTCGGCCCCGTCTTCCTGAGCCAGCTGCAGGGCGCGCTGCTCGGCGAGCCCCTGCCGGTGGCGCAGAGCTTCATCCTGGTCTGGCCGCAGCTGACGGGGCTCGTCGCCGCCGTCATCCTGCTCTTCGCGATCGGCTACGTCGTCTTCCAGCGCCAGGAGATCCGCGCCTAGCGCTCGATCCCGGCGAGATCGAGGATGACCGGGCGGTGGCCGCAAGCGGCGACGAAACGCAACAGGTCGGCGGGCGAGATCGCGGTCGTCCGGTCGTTGACGAGCGGGTGGTAATTGAGCGGGTCGTGCGCCAGCATCGCCTTGTCGAGAACGAGGCCGACCCGGCGGTCCGCGTCGTTCGCGAGCGCGAACGGGGTGACGCTGCCCGGCGTGACCCCGAGCGCCCGCCGCAGCGTCTCGGCGTCGGCAAAGGAAAAGCGCGGCGCGCCGAGCCGGTCGGCGAGCTTCTTCAAGTCGATCCGGCGTTCTTCGAGCATGACCGCGAGCCACAGCCCGCCCTTCTTGTCCTTGAGAAAGAGGCTCTTGCAATGCCCGCCCGGCAGGCTGCCGCGCAGGGCGACCGCCTCGGCGACCGTGAAGACCGGCGGGTGCTCATAGGTGCGATGCGCGACGCCGAGCCCGTCGAGGCGGGCGAAGAGCTCTTCCGGCGTCAGCGGTGCTTTCGTCATGGCTGCCGAAGATGCGGTGGCGACAGGGGCCGAGGCAAGTTTTGCAATCGCCCGGCCCGGCCTATATCATGCCCGGCGTGAGCGGGTGTAGCTCAGGGGTAGAGCACAACCTTGCCAAGGTTGGGGTCGGGGGTTCGAATCCCCTCGCCCGCTCCAAATTTCAAAGTGAAAATTACAGTCGATTTCGCAGATCGGCGGCACGCCACCGCGGCGGGCGCGCCCCCGATCAAGTCGCGGAGTGGTAATCCTTGTACCACTCCACGAAGCGGGCGAGCCCGGTTTCGATCGCGGTCTTTGGTTCGTAGCCCAGATCACGGCGCGATGCCTCGATATCCGCATAGCTCTCCGCGACGTCGCCGGGCTGCATCGGCAGCAATTCCTTCCTCGCCGTGCGGCCCAGCAAGCGCTCGATGACGGCGATGAAGTCGAGCAGCTTCTCGGGCCGATGGTTGCCGAGGTTGTAGATCCGGTGGCCTGCCGCAAGGCGATCATGCGCTGCCAGCGTGCCGGCGACGACATCGTCGATATACGTCAGATCCCGCGCCATCCGACCCTGGTTGAACACCTTTATCGGCTCGCCGGCGAGGATCGCGCGGGTGAACAGGTAGTACGCCATATCGGGACGACCCCACGGGCCATAGACCGTAAAGAACCGCAACCCGATCGCCGGAAGGCCGTAGAGATGAGCGTAGGCGTGCGCCATCAGTTCACAGCTGCGCTTCGTCGCCGCGTAGAGCGAAACCGGCCGGTCGACCCGATCCGCGACGCTGAACGGCTGCTTCGTGTTGCCGCCATAGACCGAGGACGACGAGGCGTAGACGATCCCCTTCAGCCCCTCGATCCGTCGCGCCGCTTCCAGTACGACGAGCGTCCCGGTGACGTTCGCGTGGGTATAGGCGAACGGGTGGGTCAGCGAATGCCGGACCCCTGCCTGGGCGGCAAGATGGATGACGCTGCGCAGATCCGCGTTGCCCTCGACGACGCCGTGGACGCCATCGCGATCGGCCACGTCGAGCTTGCAAAAGGCAAAGCCCGGATGGGCCTGCAGCCTGGCAAGCCGCGCCTCCTTCAAGCGCACGTCATAGTAATCGTTCAGATTGTCGATGCCGACGACCCGGTCGCCGCGATCAAGCAGCGCCGCGGCGACATGGAAGCCGATAAACCCGGCCGCACCGGTGACGAGAACCGACATATCCTCTCTTTAACCCGGCAATCCCGTCCAGCCGGGCGCTCGCGGCCCCCGATTGAGGGGTCACCTCCTATCGGCTCGGCGGGTCGGCAGCAACATCTTTTTTGCGGTTTGGGCTGCGCGCGAACCGTGCCCACCCTACTCCGGCGCCGCTCGCGCTCGCCCGGCGCGCTCGGCGCGCTGTCCCGCCGATTGACGCGCGCGGCTGCAAGGTTCTATCACCGCAGGCACGGCCAACCGCTCTGTGCGATGTGAGCACAGGGCGGGGCACGCCGCGACAGCGAGGTTGGAAATGGCGCACTGGCTCGTGACCGAGGGCCGCGGGCCCGTCGGGAGCCCCGGCTGCGCCGCCGGCGCGCCGGCGCCGATCACTGCCGCCTCGGACCCGTGATGCGCCCGGCCGGCGAGAGGTTCGAGGTCGCCTATCTGGTGCTCAGCGGCGCGGCGACGGCGGTGCGCTGTCCAGAACTGTTGCGCCGGCTCGTCGGCCTCGGCTTTGCGAGCGTCATCGCAATCCCGACGCCGAATGCCGCGCGCATCCTGGCGCCGCGCGAGCTGGCCGAAGTCGAGGGCGCGCGGGTCGTCGAATCCTATTTCGACCTCGCGATCCGCCCGCGGCCGCCGCGCGGCGTCGTGCTGTTCGCGCCGTTGAGCTTCAATTCGCTCAACAAGCTGGCGCACGGCATCGCCGACAATTTGGCGCTCGCCGTCACTGCCGAGGCGATCGGGCGAGAGACCCCCGTCATCCTCGGCCCGTCCTTGAACGCGCCGCTGCTCGCCCACCCCGAGGCGCAGGATTCGCTCGCGAAGCTCGCGCACTGGGGCGTCGAAATCGTGCCGCCGGTCGATGACGGCGAGGGGCCGCGCCTCGCCCCTACCGAGCGGCTGATCGAGGCCGTTCGTCGCTACCTGCCTCGCGCTTGATCAACCGCCGCAGCCCCAGGAGACGGCGTTATCGAGCAGGCGCAGGAAGGCCGCGCTCTGCCAGGCGCCGCGGAAGGTCGCGGGCGCCGTGTCCGCCGGATCGGCGCGAGCCGCCCGGATCGCCGGATTGTGGCAATGGCCGAGCGCGAAATAGGCGATGCCGCCCTTGCCGACGTCGCGCGCATAGCCGAGGACGCGGCTTCTGCCGTCGGGCAACAGCGAGGTGTCCGCGCCGTAGAGGGCGCCGACCACCGGCCAATCGCCGCTCGCCCCGTAATCCGCGGTCAACAGGACGCGGCTCGCGCCGGCATCCTGCAGCTCGACGAAATAGGGCTCGTCCTCGACCTCGAAGGAGCCGCCGAGCCCGCGCGTCAGAGGATGCTCGGGCAGGCCGACCGCGACGCGGATCTTGCAGATCGGCGGATGCGTCAGAAACCGGCAGCCGAGGAGCGCATGGTGCTCGCTCTTGATCGAGCGGCGCTGGCGCATGCCCTCCACCCGCTCGGCGCGCCCGCCGCTCGTGCCGTGCAGCGCGAGCCAATGGCCGCCCGCCGCGAGCCAGCTTTCGATGGCGCGGCATTGCGCGGGTTCGGGATAGGGCCCGGCGACATAGGTGATCAAGAGCCGGCTCACGGGCAGCCACTTCTCGACATCCGCGAAGTCGTTGGCGACCGAAGCTGGAACACCGCGTTCCCCAAGCAGCTGCAACAGCCGCAGCCGGGCGTAGTCGTGGTCGTGCCCGGCATTCGAACCGGGCGGAAAGCCGCCGGCGATCAGATGCGCGCGGCGGGAATGGTTCTCTGCCATGGCTGACCTTTCGATGACGTTCGGGGCAGCTTGACACAGATCAAGGCGGAACGCGCGCCAGCGAACGACGATCGGCGCGCTGCAGGAGCGGCCCGAGCCGACCGGAGATGGAAGAAGCCTCATACTACTTCGAGCAGGCGATGCGGGCGCGGCGCCTGGCAACCGGCATGACCCGCCGCGACATCCGCGAAAAGCTTCTCCGTCTTGCCGAGGAGTACGACGAGGTCGCCAAGGATATCGCACAGGGCGCCAGGGTCAGGCATCCCGAACTGCTGCGTCGCGGCGCGCAGATCTAGGCGATGTCTTCCTGAATTCGACTGTTATTCGCTATGATGCGCAGCCGAAAGCCGGTACTGTAACAGTCGGCGCCGGCTCCGCTCCGGCAAAATGCAAACCCAAGTTACTCGCCGGGTACTTTGCCTAGGAATTCCGCAGAGGCGCGTACCGAACGCGAACGGCAATTCGACCTTCTCGTCGAAACCGTCACGGATTACGCCATCTACACGCTCGATCCGCAGGGCAACGTCACGACCTGGAACGTCGGGGCCGAGCGCATCAAGGGCTATCGCGCCGAGGAGGTCGTCGGGCAGAACGTTTCCCGCTTCTACACCGAGGAAGACCGGCGCGCCGAACGGCATCTGGCGGCGCTCGCCACGGCCGAGCGGGAGGGCCGGTACGAAGCCGAAGGCTGGCGCGTGCGCCGCGACGGCAGCCGGCTCTGGGTCAACGCCGTCATTTATCCGGTACGCGACGAAACCGGGCGCCTGACCGGGTTCGTCAAGGTCACGCGCGACATCACCGAGCGCTTGCGGCAGGAGGACGCGCTGGAGCGGGCGCGCGCCGCCGCGCTGCAATTGCAGAAGATGGAGGCGGTCGGGCAGTTGACCGGCGGCGTCGCGCACGATTTCAACAATATCCTGACCTCGATCCTCGGCCTCGCCGACCTGCTGAGCCGGCGCCGCGACATTCCCGAGGCCGCGAGCCGCCAGCTTTCCCTGATCCTGCGGGCGGCCGAGCGCGGCGCCTCGCTGACGCAGCGCCTTCTCGCCTTCTCGCGGCGGCAGGCTCTCGATCCGCACCCGCTCGACGTCAACCGCCTGGTCGGCGGCATGTCCGATCTGTTGCGCCGCACGCTCGGCGAAAGCATCAAGATCGAGACGATCCTGGCAGGCGGGTTATGGCGAACCTTCATCGACGCCAACCACCTCGAAAGCGCGTTGCTCAACCTCGGCATCAACGCGCGCGACGCGATGCCGGACGGCGGCAAGCTGACGATCGAGACCGGCAACACCTATCTCGACGACGAATACGCCGCGACCCATGCCGAGGTGAGCGCGGGGCAATATGTGCTGATCGCGGTGACCGATACCGGCGAGGGCATGCCGCCCGACGTAAGCGCGCGCGCCTTCGAGCCGTTCTACACGACGAAGGCGGAAGGTAAGGGCACCGGCCTTGGCTTGAGCCAGGTATACGGTTTCGTCAAGCAGTCGGGCGGCCACATCAAGATCTACAGCGAGCCCGGCGTCGGCACTTGCGTCAAGGTGTATTTGCCGCGCCGCCTCGACGATGTGCCCGTGCCGGAAGGGCCGCAGCGGCCGGACGTCTCGATCTTGGGACGCGGCGAAAAAATCCTCGTCGTCGAGGACGACGAGGATGTGCGGCAATACGTATCCGCCGCCCTCGTTTCTCTCGGCTACCGCGTCCTCGAAGCCCGCGATGCCGCGGCGGCGTTGCAGGCCGTTGCCGCCGAACCGGAGATCGCGCTGCTGTTCACCGACCTCGGCCTGCCCGGCATGAACGGCCGCCGATTGGCCGAGGAGGCGCGGGCCCGCCTGCCGGGCCTCGAGGTCGTCTACGCCACCGGATATGCGCGCAACGCCATCGTGCACAACGGCCTCGTCGACCCCGGCGTCAACCTGTTGCCGAAGCCCTTCACCGTCGAAGCGTTGGGCCGCAAGCTGCGGCAGGTGCTCGAGGGCCGATGAGCGGCGCGCCGCACCTGCAAAGCCTCTTTCACGGCCGGCTGCGCGCCGCCTCCGGCAGGCTCCTCTGGCTCGGCTTGGCGCTCGTCGTGCTCGGCCTCGCCGCCATCCTCTTTCCGATGGTCTCGACCCTGGTGGCGACGCTGCTCGTCGGCTGGGTGTTGCTGATCGCCGGCGGTTTCGGCCTCCTCGGCTCGTTCCAGATCCACGGCACGGGGCCCTTTTTCGGCGCCCTCTTGATCGCGCTCCTGTCGATCGCCGCCGGTCTCTTTCTGCTGTTCAATCCGCTCGCCGGCGCCCTCGCGCTGACCCTGGTGCTGGGCGTCATCTTCGTGCTGCAAGGCGCCTCCGAAATCGCCTTCGCGGTCGAGATGCGGCCGCACGGCGCCTGGGTCGGCATGCTGCTCTCCGGCCTCGCCAGCCTGGCGATGGCGGCCCTGATCGCCGCCGGCTGGCCCGGCATCTCGGCGATCGCGCTCGGCATCCTGCTCGGCGTCAACTTCGTCAGCACCGGGCTCGGGTATATTTTCGTGTCGCGGATGCTGCGGCCGATCGCTTGATCGAGATCGCAGCGATTTGGGCTATCCCCGTCCCGGCGTGTGCTTCAGGAGGAACTCCCTGACGCGCGGCCGGACCGCCGCGAGCGCCGCTCCCGTCTTCCATTCCGCGATGAACTCGCAGTTCGGCAAGAGCCGCGACACCTCCTCGGAAATCGCGTAGGGATGCGCCTCGTCGTTGCCGGCGAGCACCAGGCACGGCGCGCGTACCGTCCGCACGAAGTCGCGGTCGCAGCAATAGACGAAACCGGCCGCATACAGGCTGCGGCAGAAGGCGTCGAGCACCTCGGGGGTCGCTTCCGGGTGGTCCTGCAGCGTTTCCGCCCAGGCGTTGAAGCGGGCCGGGCGGCCGGAGGCCATCGGGCCGACGCGGCCGATCGGCTGCGCCAGCACCGCCGCAGCGACCCGCTCGGGCTGCTTCTTCAACAGGTTGAGGATGAACGAGCCGCCGATGCACTGGCCATAGAGGTGGCAGCGGTCGATGCGCAGATGGTCGAGCAGCGCGATGTGGTCCGCGGTGTAGTTGTCCCAGCCGTCCTTCGCGGTAATCGGCGCGCGCGAGCGGCCGCCGGCATTGCGCTGGTCCATCGCGATGACGCGGAAGTTTGGCGCGAACTCGGTCGTCGGGTTGATCGGCGCCGAGGGTTGGCTCCATACCGCGATCGTCGATTGCAGCCCGGCCGGCGCGAAGGTCAGGATAGGAAAGCCCGAACCGAACTCCTCGTAGTGGATCGTCGCGCCATGGTGTTCGAAGCTCGGCATGTCGGTTTCCTTTCTTGAATGCGAGCATCAGGGGGTCACTGCGAGGAGGTCGCAGGCCGACGAAGCAATCTGGACGGGATTGCTTCGCTCCGCTCGCAATGACGGGTCTGTTTGGTCTTACAGGATTGCGCTACCCCCGCCGCGCGGTCTGCGCCGGGGCGCCGGCCATCGCCGCCGCGACCTTGTCCGGCCGCGTGAAGGCGAGGTATTCGCGAGCGTATTCCGGCGGCAAGATCTCGACCATGGTTTCGTTTTCGACCCACACCTCGATGACGTGGAACGGGCCGCGGTTGCACTGAAAGCAATCCCAGCCTTCGCGGCGGGCGATCTCTTCGACGGCTGCCGCCTCGGTCGCGACGCTGAGCGCGAAATGGGTGGCGCCGTAGCGGCCTGCGGTCTCTTTCTTTTTGATGAAGCTGCCGCCGACTTCGCCGGCCGGCCGCAATGCCGTGCCGGCCGGATAGACTTCGACGCCGGAGCCGTGCGCGTCGAGCTGGAGAGCGAAAAAGCTGCCCGGGTTGGGCGGAAACGGCACCGCCGTGCCGCCCATCAATTCAGCGAGCACGCCGGCGACGCGCTTGGGGTCGCGGGCGGCGATCGACAGGTGGTGGATCATCGGCTTCCTCCGTTTCGCAGGCGTGTCGCGCGATCCTAGCAGGCCTGCCGGCGATTGAGGAGCGGCTCGGGGTTGACAATCCGCTTTTGAGAACAAAAAATGAACATATGATGTTGCAAACAGACAAAACCCTGCTCCCCTCCCTGCGCGAGCGGGTGCGGCAGATCGAGCGCGGGGCGGCGGCCCGGCACGGGATAGCGCCCTTGGGGCTCGCCGCGATCGACCGCGCCTTGCCGGATGGGGGCCTCGCGCGCGGCGCGGTGCACGAGATCCTGGGCGTGGGCGGCGACGAGGAGGACGGCGCGCTCGCCGCCGCTTTCGCCGCGTACCTTCTCGGGCGGTTCGCGGCGCAAGACGGCCCGGGGGGCGGGGTCGCGCTGTGGTGTCTCGCGCGCCCCGACCTCTACGGCCCCGGCCTTGCCGCCCAGGGATTTAACCTGGGACTCGATCCGGCCCGCCTCGTATTGGTCCGGGCGCCGCGCGACGAGCTTCTCCTGTGGGCGATCGAAGAAGGGCTGCGCGCCCCCGGCGTCGCCGCCGTCGCGGGCGAGGTCGGCCGGCTCGACATGGTGGGAAGCCGCCGGCTGCAGCTCGCCGCTGAGCATTCGGGCGTCACCCTCCTGCTGTTGCGGCGCTGGCGGAACGGCGAGGCGGCGGCGCGCGAGCGCGGGCGCCCGAGCGCGGCGGCGACGCGCTGGCGGGTCGCTTCCCTGCCGTCGCTCCCGGTCGCCGGCGAGCCGGGGATCGGGCATCCGCGCTGGCGGGTCGAGCTGTTGCGCTGCCGCGGCGGCAGGCCGGGCATTTGGGATGTGGAGGTGGCGGATGCGCCGGGTGCTCTATTTGTGGCTGCCGCGCTGGCCGATCGACCGCCGGCGGATGGCGTTGTCGCCGCGCGCCGACGGGCCGGCTGAGGAAGCTCCTTTCGCGACGGTAAGCCAGGCCGGCGGCCGGCGGCTTCTCGCCGCGGTCAACCGCGGGGCGGCCGAGGCGGGGCTCGCTCCGGGGATGCCGCTCGCCGACGCGCTCGCCTTTCTCCCCGGCCTCGAGACCGCCGCCGCCGAGCCGGAAGAGGACCGCGCGGCCTTGCGCCGGCTCGCCGAATGGTGCGGCCGCTACAGCCCGTGGACCGCGCCCGGCGGGGCGGACGGCGTCCATGTCGAGATCGCCGGCTCGGCGCATCTATGGGGCGGCGACAAGGCGCTCGCCCGCGATCTCGCGGGCCGGCTCGATCGGCGCGGGGTCGCCTCCCGCATTGCCGTCGCCGACACGCTCGGCGCGGCTTTCGCGGCGGCGCATTTCGCCGCGATGCCGGGCTCGCCCGCAATCCTGCCGCCGGGGGAGCAGCGCGCCCTTCTCGCCCCGCTGCCGGTCGAAGGGCTGCGCCTCGATCCCGCCGCGGCGGCGGGGCTGCGCCGGCTCGGCCTCGCCCGGATCGGCGACCTCTACCCGATGCCGCGCGCCGCCCTCGCCCGCCGCTTCGGCGACAGCCTCGCGCGGCAGCTCGACCGCGCGCTCGGCGAGGCGCCGGAGCCGCTCTCGCCCTTGGGCGAGGCGCCGACCCGGCGGCTGCGGCTCTCCTTCGCCGAGCCGATCGCCGACCCCGCCGATCTCGCGCGGGCGATAGGGCGGCTCGCCCAGGACCTCGCCTACTGGCTCGCGCGCGACGGCG
>DASYYD010000072.1:0-3027 GCA_035934195.1 Allostellaceae bacterium
TTCCGAATACCACGCCCCGGCCAAGGGCGAGAGCTTGGTGCGTGCGTCGATCGCCTTCGACCAGCGCTCGATGACCTCGGGGATGGCGCCCGGCTTGAAGGTGTACATGCGGATCTCGTAGATGCCGCCCAACTGCCGAGGCTCGAGCGCCGGCGAAAACGGCGCCGGCAGAAAGATCTCGCTCGTCTGGTCGACGACGAATTCGCGCACGTTCGGCGGCCAGCCTTCGAGCTTTGTTGCCGCCGCGCGCTGCCTTGTGCGCGCGTCGAGGCTGTCATAGGGCCAGACGTGGATGACCCGGTTCAGCGGGCCCACCTCGGTGTGCCAGAAGGCGGCGAGCGGCGAGACTTTCTCGCGCACCGGCAGCGCCTTCCCGAAGCGCTCCTCGAAACTCGCGACCGAGCCGGGATTGAGCGTGTAGGTGCGCATCTCGATGATCATGGGGGGTTCCTCCGGTTGGGGGTCAGCGGTGCGACGCTACCGCGTCCCGAGCGCGCGGTCGAGATCGGCGATCAGATCACCCGGGGCCTCGATGCCGACCGAGAGGCGCAACAGGTCTGGGGGTGCCGGGCTGTCCTTGCCCTCGATCGAGGCGCGGTGCTCGACGAGGCTTTCGACGCCGCCCAAAGAGGTCGCCCGTTTCCACAATTCAAGCCGAGCCGCGACCGCGACCGCCGCCGCCTCGCCGCCCTTGACGCGGATGCTCAGCATGCCGCCGAAGCCGCCCGTCATCTGCCGCGCCGCGACCGCATGCCCGGGGAAATCGGGCAAGCCCGGATAGAGCACCGCCTCGATGCGCGGGTCGGCGGCGAAATGCTCGGCGATCTGCTGCGCCGACGCGGAGGCGCGCTCGACGCGGAGGTAAAGCGTGCGCATCCCGCGCAGCAACAGAAAGGCCTCGAAGCTGCCGAGGATCGCGCCGCCGCCGCTGCGCTCGACGACGATCCGCTCCCAGAGCGCGTCCTTCGTCGCGGTCGTCAGGCTGCCGGCGATGACGTCGCTGTGGCCGTTCAAATACTTCGTCGCCGAATGCATGACGATGTCGGCGCCGTGCTCGATCGGGCGAGAGAGGACCGGCGTCGCGGCGGTGCTGTCGACGGCGAGCCGGGCGCCCGCCTTGCGCGCGATCTCGGCGGCGCCGGCGATGTCGGTCACCGACCACAGCGGGTTGGCCGGGGTCTCGATCCACAGGAGCCGGGTCGGCGCCTCGGCGGCCGCGAGCGCGAGCGCGTCGAGCGACGCCGCATCCACAAAGGCGACGGTGCGCCCGGTGGCGGCGGCAAAACGATTGAGCCAGGCACGCAATCCCCAATACATGACGCGAGGCGCGACGATGCGGGCGCCCGGCTCGAGGCTCGAAAACACCGCCGCGGCGGCCGCCATGCCGGAGGAAAAGATCAGCGAGGCGGCGCCCCCTTCGAGGGCGGAGATGAGCGCCTCCGGCTGGTCGTAGGTCGGGTTGTCGGCGCGCGCGTAGCTGCGCCCGCGCCGGTACTGGTTGTCCGGGTCGCGCAAAAACGTCGTCGCCGGCTGGATCGGCAGGACGACCGCGCCCGTTGCCTCGTCGATCTGCCCCAAAGCCTGGGCGGCGAGCGTCGCCGGGTGGAGGTTCGGGCGGGTCATCGAGCAGCCCCTGGCGCGGCAAGGCTCTCGCGGCGCCGCAGATACCGGCGCACCAGCGGCGTCATCGCGACACGCGGCCGTTCGCCCGCGTCGAAATACCGCGCCGCGACGATCTCGCGGCGATCGACGGTCGGCGCCACTGCGGGGCCGAGTTCGGATTCATAGAGATGCACGCGGTCATGCCGATGCTCGAAATAATCCTCGATGACGAGAGGCGAGGAAAGCCGTGCCGGTTCGAGTGCGATCCCGACTTCCTCGCGCGCTTCCCGCAAAGCCGCGGCGAGCGGGCTCTCGCCGGCGCGCACGCCGCCGCCCGGCAATTCCCACCCCCGGCGGTAGGAGGTCTGGACGAGCAGCAGCCGGTCGCCGCTCCACAAGGCGACGGCGGCGCCCGTCGCTTCGGGGCGGCGCAGCCACCACCACACGCGCAGGCCCGCGAAGGCGAGGCGATAGCCGAGCCGATAAGAGGCGTCGGTCAGCGATTGACCGAGATCCTGCCGCTCGGTATCGGATTGCACCATGAGCCGCCCGTCCGCTCCGCTTCGACCCCACATTTACCGCCTTTCCCCCAACCGCGGAATTCGCATGATGCTGCGCCCTTTCCTCTTTGTCTTGGTTGCTGCTGCCTCGCTTGGGCTCGCCGGCTGCGCCGCGGGCTCGCAGCTCCAGACATTCCCGAAATCGAGCCTCGTGATCCGCACCGCGCAGGGACCGCGCCATTTCGACATCGAGGTGGCCGAAACCGAGGCGCAGATGGAACAGGGCCTCATGTACCGCCGTCGCCTCGCCCCCGACGCCGGCATGCTGTTCGACTACCAGAAGCCCTCGATGGCCATGATGTGGATGAAGAACACGCTGATCCCGCTCGACATGCTGTTCGTCGGCGAAGAGGGGCGGATCGTCAACATCCATACGAACGCGGTGCCGGAATCCCTCGACATCATCCGCGCGCACGCGCCGGTGCGCGCGGTCATCGAACTCAACGGTGGTGCCGCGGCACTCTTCGGGATCAAACCGGGCGACGAGGTCGTCTATCCGATCTTCGGCAATGCGCGGTGACGCGCGACACTATTCGTCCCGCAGAAAGCGTCCGGCGGTGTCGAGAAAGGCATCGAGACGGTCGTGGTGCACCCAATGCCCGGCGCCCTCGAAGGTGACGACCTCGGCGTTCTTGAAATGCCGGACGCGGCCGTCCTCGGCTGGGTTCGAGGCCCAGCTCTCGCGGCCGTAGACGAGAAGCGTCGGGCACCGAATCGCGCTCCACAATTCCTCAACCTCGGCGACGGTCATGTCATAGGGTGGGTCGGCGCGCACGTAATTGTCGAACTTCCAGCTGTAGGTGCCGTCCTCGTTCTGGTTGACGCCGTGCTGCGTCAGGTGGCGCGCCTGTTCGGCCGAGAGGTG
>DASYYD010000082.1:0-3730 GCA_035934195.1 Allostellaceae bacterium
AGATGCGGGTGCAACCGCGCGCGACAATCGCCGTTTTGTCGAAGCGGTTCTGTACCGCTACCGCGCCGGCATCCCGTGGCGCGATCTGCCGGAGCGCTTCGGCGATTGGAAGAACCTTCACCGCCGGTTCAGCCGCTGGGCCAAGAGCGGGGTATGGGACCGGGTGTTCCAGCAGCTGGCCTGCGATGCCGACAACGAATACGCGATGATCGACAGCACCATCGTCCGCGCCCATCAACACAGCGCCGGTGCGCTCAAAAAAAGTCGATGATCAGGCCATCGGCCGCAGCCGCGGCGGGATGAGCACAAAAATCCATGCCCTGGTCGACGCCCTCGGCAAACCCCTGGCCTTTCTGCTGACGCCCGGGCAAGCGCACGACTTGACCGGGGCCGACGCCCTGCTGCCGCAGATGGCCGCCGAGCTGCTGATCGCCGACCGCGCTTTTGACGCCGATGCGCGGGTTCTCGAACCCCTCGCCGCTGCCGGAAAATCGGCTGTGATCCCGCCCCGGCCAAACCGCCTCGAACCCCGCCAATTCGACCGTGAACTCTATAAGGAGCGCCACCTGATCGAAAACTTCTTCTGTAAACTCAAACAGTTCCGGGCCATCGCCACGCGCTACGACAAAACCGCACGCAATTTCCTCGCTGCCGTCCACCTCGCCGCCGCCATCATCTGGCTCGATTGACAACACGCCCTAGCCGCCGAGGATCGTCCCTTGCGGGATCCCCGCCTCGCTCGCCTTGATCTTGGGGCCCATGTCGAGGCGGAGGCGCGAGACCTCGACGAAACCGCCCTGCGCGTGGATGCGGATACCCTCTTCGCCGGCGGCGGCAACCTCGCCGATCCGGCAGCCGCGCACCGCCCCAAAGGTCGGGGCGACGATCTTCTTCGCGTCGAACAGATAGAGCTTCTTGTCGCCGAAGAGCGTCCAGGCGCCCGGCGCCGGGTTGCAGCCGCGGATCAGGTCGTAGACGAAATCGACGTGGTTCGCCCAGTTGATCCGCGCCTCCGCCTCGCGCAGCCAGCCCTCGTAGGTCGCCTGGCGCTCGTCCTGCGTGCTTTCGGTCGCCCGGCCCGCGACCACCAGAGCGGCGGCCTCGATCAGCGCCTCGACACCCAAGGGGAAGATCTTGTCGAAATACAGCGAGCCGGCAGTGTCGTCGGGGCCGATCGGCACCCGCTTTTGCAGGATGACCGGGCCTTCGTCGAGCCCCGGCGTCGGACGGAAGATCGACAGGCCCGTCTCCCCGCGGCCGCGGATGATCGCCCACGGAATCGAGGAGGGGCCACGGTGCAGCGGCAACAGCGAGGGATGAAACTGGATCATGCCGTGCCGCAGCACGGCGCAGAATTCGGGCGGCGCGAACAACAGCACATAGGCCATGACGCCGAGATCGGCATCGAGGTCGGCGAGCGCCTTCAAGGCCTCGGGGCTCGAATATTTGGCAAAGCGGTGCACGGCGAGGCCCTTTTCCTCGGCCGCCGCGACGAGCGGGTCGGGCCGCGCCCCCGGCCGCTCCGGCGCCGCGAACACGCCGGCGACCTCGTCGCCGCGCTGGAGGAAGGCGTCGAGCACGGCCTTGCCGAAGGCCTGTTGACCGACGATGACGATGCGCATCTCCTGCCCTTTCGCTGGCGTCCGCCCGAAGTCTCAGAGTTTCACGACCTGCCGCCTTCCGGCAAGCCCGTTTGCTCGTCCGTTTGCTCCTCCGGCGCCGCGGCGAGCCCGCCGCGCGGCAGCAGCACGGTGACCCTGGTGCCGCGCCCGACCTCGCTCTCGATCGTCGCCGTCCCGCCGCTGCGCCGCGCGAAATCATAGACCATGCTGAGCCCGAGCCCGGTGCCGCGCCCGGGCTCCTTCGTCGTGAAGAAGGGCTCGAAAGCGCGGGCGCGCACTTCCGGCGGCATTCCTGTCCCGGTATCGGAAACCTCGATCCCGGCGAAGTCGCCGGTTGGCGGGCGGCGCCCGGCGCGCTGCGGCTGGTTGAATGTGCGAATGCGCAGGCTGCCGCCTTCGGGCATCGCGTCGCGGGCGTTGATCGCCAGATTGATGAGCGCCAGTTCAAGCTGATTGGCGTCGGCCCGCGCCGGCCACAGCTCGATCGGGAACTCGGTTTCGAGGCTGATCTTGCCGCCGACGGTGCGGGCGAGCAGCTCGGCCATGCCGCGCAGTTCGGTGTTGAGGTCGAGGCTTCTGATGTGGAGCGGTTGGCGCCGGGCGAAGGCGAGGAGCTGCTCGGTCAACCTCTCGCCCCGTTCGACCGTCTTCAACGCCTGCTCGATCTTCGCCCGCAGGCCGGCCTCCGTCACCTGCGCGCCGAGGATCTCGAGATTGCCCTGCAACACGGTCAGCAGATTGTTGAAATCATGTGCGACGCCGCCCGTCAGCTGGCCCAGCGCCTCCATCTTCTGGGCCTGCCGCAGCTCGGCCTCGGTCTGCGCCCGGCGGTCGGCCTCGCGCCGCAGCCGGCGGGCGGTGCTGCGCCAGCGCCAACTGGCGATCTGCTGCCGCAACAGCTGGCGCCCGGCGAAGAGCGTCATCAGGAAAAGCGCCAGCGCGGCCGGGGCGGCGAACACCAGATAGCTGAAGAGGTTGGCGCGCCACGCACCCTCTATGCCCTTTACCGGTATCCCGAAGACCACATAGACCGGATAGCCGGCGACCCGTTCATAACCGTAGATGCGGCTGGTGCCGTCGATTTGCGAGCGCGCCCGCAACAGCCCCTTTTCCGGGTCGGCGGCCATCGCCCGCAGCAGAGCCGCGGGCGGCGAAAATCTGGCTGCGGCGGGATTGGCCGGGTAGCGGACGATAACGCGGCCGTCGCGGCGCAGCAGCAGCGCCGTGAACCCTTCTTCGCGCGACAGGGTGCTGTAGAACTTGCTGAAATGGCTCGCCCGCGCCGACACGACAACGATTCCGTCGAAGCCGCCGCCCTCTATCGTGCGCCGCCGGCTGACGTCGAACTGCATGGCGCGATCGAGCCGCCCGATATGCGGCAGGCCGACGAAGATGCCGGCGTTGCGCGCCTTCTGGACGATGAAATAATCGCGCTCGGCGATGCTCGACTGCGGCGCCGGGAAAAAGCGGCCGCTCGCCCGCAGGCGCCCGCGCTCGTCGGCGATCGATACCGCATCGACCCGCGGCAGCGTGGCGAGATCGGCGAGGAAGCGATGCAGGCGCCGGCTGGTTTCGATCTTCTGCCAGTCGAGCCCGCGGATGCGGTCGTCGGTGCGCGCCAGCACGACGGCATAGGCGGCGAACGCCTCGAGCGCCTGCTCGTGCATCTCGTCCACGGTCTGCAGGGCGCGCGCCTCGGCCGCCTTCTCGATCGTGCGATAGTTCTGGCCGGCGGCGATCCCGAGCAGCGCCAGCGGCACCGCGACCGAAACCGCAAGCAGCCCGCGCCAGGACCAGCTCAACCGAGACGGCGGGCGCCCGCCGGGCGAGCTGCCGCGCTGCGGCCCTGGAGGTCGGCCGAATAGGCGAGGCGCCAGCGCCTGCGCCGCTCTCCAAACGCCCGGATCCATCGGCGGGGCGGAACGCTACTCGGAAACGGCCGCGAGGTCGAACGCGGCGGCCATCAACGCCTGCGTGTAGACATGCCGCGGTTTCGCCATCACCGCTTCGGTGGCGCCCGCCTCGACGATCTCGCCGTCCTTCATGACGAGGATCTCGTGCGAGAGCGCCCGCACCAGCTTCAGATCGTGAGTGATGAAGAGGAAAGC
>DASYYD010000087.1:0-4220 GCA_035934195.1 Allostellaceae bacterium
CGCCGAGGGCGGCCAGTTCCGCCGCGCCGATCCGCACCCGCCAAAGCTCGCCAAGCGCCCGCAGCGCCGCGGCGGCGTCGCTCGACCCGCCGCCGAGCCCCGATGCGACGGGCAGGCGCTTCTCGAGCCGCAGCGCGGCGCGCGGCGCGATCCCGGCATGCGCGGCCAGCCGCCGGGCGGCGAGCAGCACCAGATTATTGTCGCCCGCATCGGCGAGCCCCGCCGCCTCGGGGCCCTCGACCGCCAGCGACAGCTCCGCCGCGGGGCGCGCCTCGACCCGGTCGCCGATATCGGCGAAGGCGACGAGGCTGTCGAGCAGATGATAGCCGTCGGGGCGGCGTCCGAGGACATGCAGGTAGAGGTTGACCTTGGCCGGGGCGAAGGCCGCGACCCGATCCGCGGCCGGCGGCCGTCCGCTCAACCGCCGCCGGCGCGGGCCGGCGAGGGCCCGAGGCCGCGCTCGAGCTTTGCCTCGATCGGCTTGATCTCGTCCTTGTGCGGCCCGAACTGCAAGGCCTGGCGCCATTGAAAGCGTGCCTCGATCGGCCGCCCGGCCTTCCAATACGCATCGCCCAGATGATCGTTGATCGTCGGGTCGTCGGGCACCAGCTCGACCGCCTTTTCGAGGTATTTGACCGCCTTCTTGTATTGGCCGAGGTGATAATGCGCCCAGCCGAGGCTGTCGATGATGTAACCGTCCTCGGGCCGCAGCTTGACCGCCTTCTCGATCATCGCGAGCCCCTCGTGCAGCTTGACGCCGCGGTCGATCCAGGAATAGCCGAGGTAGTTGAGCACCAGCGGCTGATCGGGCTGCAGCTGCAGCGCATGCTGCAGCTGCGCCTCGGCCTTGTCCCAGTGGTTCGAGCGGTCGAGCGCGATGCCGAGGCTGTAGGCGAGCGACCAGCGCTGCGGCATGCCGGCGGCCTTTAACCGGGCGACCGCCTCCTGATAGGCCGCGGCGGCGCCGGCGAAATCCTTCTTCTCGCGCAACACGTCGCCGAGCTGGATGCTGGCGCCGGCCCATTTCGGCTGCGCCGCGGCCATCGCCTGCAATTTCTTGACCGCCTCGCCGGTGCGCCCGAGGGAGTCGAGATCCGCCGCCGAGCGCAGCTGGGCCGACCACGAATAGGGCGAATCCTTGGCGATCGCCCCGAGAACCCTGAGGCTCGCGGCCGGCCGGTCCTCGGCGCTCAGGATGTCGGCGAGCAGCAGCTGGCCGAGGGCGTAGTCCGGCCGCAATTCGAGGGCGAAGCGGTCATAGACGAGGGCCAGGTCGACCGTCTCGGGCTGATTGAGCACGCTCGCCAGGTCGAAGAGCGCCTCGGCGAGGCCGGAAGCGGCCGAGTCGACGACCGGCCGCGGTGTTCCCGACGGCCGCAGATGCAGCACCGATTCGGCGAGCTCGCTGTCCGGGTTCTGCTCGACGAAGCGTTTGTAGAGCTCCTCGGCCTGTTCTTTCTCGCCGTGGCGCAGATAGAAATTGGCGATCGCATCGGTCAGCCGCCAATTGGCGCGCCCGCTCAGCGACAGGGTCTTTTTGAAACTCGCCAAGGCCTTGTTGGGATGGCCGGTGAAGTCGTAGACGAGCCCCAATTGAAAGAATTTGAGCGGCGCGAAACCGTTGAAGTTGTCGAGCTCGTCGAGGGCGGCTTCGGCGCCGGGCAGATCGCCCTTCGCCACCCGCGTCCAAGCCAGGACGAGCGGCCGGGCGAAGCGGTGGATGCCGCCGAGCGGCAGCCGTTCGGCATCGGCGAGGGCGCCGGCGGCGTCGCCCTTCTTCAGCCGATCGACGACGAGCACGAGCTGCGCCACCGCATCCTGCGGATCGAGCCGCAATTCGCGCGGCGCGAGCGGGCGCGCCTCGGCGAACCGGCCGTCGGCGACATCCATCAAAAAGGCGCGCCCCAGCAGCTCCGGCGCGCCGGGGTCGGCCTCCAGCGCGCGCGAATAAAACGAGGCGGCGGCCGCGTAGTCGCGCGTCTCCTGGGCGTAGAGGCCGGCGAGGTAGGCGCCGAACGGCGGCTGCGGCGGCTTTGCCGGCTCGGCGCTCGGCGCGGCGCACAGGGCGGCCGGCGCGGCAAGGCTCGCAGCGAGGGCAAAGACAAGGCTCGGGACAAGGCGTCGACGAGAGATAAGGGTCACCGTTACTTCCATCCGTTTTCAAGGGGCCTTGCGGCTGCCGCAGACGGCCCTGCCTCACATATTGGGGTAATTCGGTCCTCCGCCCCCCTCCGGCACCACCCAGTCGATGTTCTGTTCCGGGTCCTTGATGTCGCAGGTCTTGCAGTGGACGCAGTTCTGCGCGTTGATCTGCAGCCGCGGATCCTCGGGCGCGCCGACGATCTCGTATACCCCGGCAGGACAATAGCGCTGTTCCGGCGAATCGTAGAGCCGATAGTTTATCGCGATCGCTTTTTCCGGGTCGCGCAGCTTGAGATGCGGCGGCTGGTCCTCCTCGTGGTTGGTGTTCGAGATGAAGACCGAGGAGAGCCGGTCGAAGGTCAGCGTGCCGTCCGGCCGCGGATAATCGATGCGGCGCGCGGCATGCGCCGGGGTGAGCCCGCGATGGTCGGGATGATGGTGAAAGGTCCACGGCGCCTTGCCGCGCAGCAGGTAGGTGTCGAGCGCGGCATAGCCGAGCCCGGCGAAGAGCCCCCAGCGAAAGCCCGGCCGGATGTTGCGCACCCGGTAGAGTTCGTCCCACACCCAGCTCGCTCTCAGCGCCCGGCCGAATTCGGCGTCCGCGTCGCCGCCGAGCCGGCGGAACACCGTCTCGGCGGCGACCATGCCCGATTTCATCGCCGTGTGGCTGCCCTTGATCTTCGGCACGTTGACAAAGCCGGCGGCGCAGCCGATCAGCGCCCCGCCGGGGAAATCGAGCCGCGGGATCGATTGCCAGCCGCCTTCGTTGAGTGCCCGGGCGCCATAGGCGATGCGCCGCCCGCCTTCGAGAAACGGGCGGATCGCGGGATGCGTCTTGAAGCGCTGGAATTCCTCGAAGGGGCTCAGATAAGGGTTCTTGTAGTCGAGGCCGATGACGAAGCCGACCGAAACCTGCCCGCCTTCGAGATGATAGAGAAAGGAGCCGCCATAGGTCGCCGGCTCGAGCGGCCAGCCGACCGTATGGACGACGAGCCCCGGCTGGTGCCGCGCGGGCGCCACCTCCCACAATTCCTTGATGCCGATCGCATAGGTCTGCGGCTCGCGGCCCTGGCGCAGCGCGAAGCGCTCGATCAGCGTCTTCGTCAAAGAGCCGCGGCAGCCCTCGGCGAACAGCGTCTCGCGCGCGACGAGCTCGACGCCCGGCTGGTAGCGCTCGGTCTTTTCGCCGTTCTTGCCGATCCCCATGTCGCCGGTCGCCACCCCGGCGACGCGGCCGGCCTCGTCGTAAAGAATTTCGGCGGCGGCGAAACCGGGGTAGATCTCGACGCCGAGCGCCTCGGCCTCGCCGGCCAGCCAGCGGCAGAGATTGCCGAGGCTGATGATATAGTTGCCGTGGTTCTTCATCTGCGGCGGGGTCGGCAGCCGAAGGGCGCGCGCGCGCGTCAGGAAGAGAAAGCGGTCCTCGCCCGCCGGCGTCGCGAGGGGCGCGCCGCGCTCGCGCCAATCCGGAAACAGCTCGTCGAGCGCGCGCGGCTCGAAGACCGCGCCCGAGAGGATATGGGCGCCGACCTCCGAACCCTTCTCGACGACGCAGACGCCGATCTCGCGCTGCGCCTCTGCGGCGAGCTGCTTCAAGCGGATCGCCGCGGCGAGGCCCGCCGGCCCCGCGCCGACGACGACCACGTCGTATTCCATGCGCTCGCGCTGCATTCCCTTCTCGGCCCGCCCGCCCGTAAATTTGCCGCCGGGGACTATAAAGGATCGCCGCGAAAACGGGAGTGCGCCGGATCTGGCCGGCGGTGGTAGGCTGTCGCGATGCGGAATCTCGACCGCGCCGCCGCCCTCGCGCTCCTCGCCTGGTCCGTCGAGATGGGGGCGGACGAGGCGATCGCGGAGACGCCGCGCGACCGGCTCGCCGCGCCGAGGGCGCCGGCGGCCGAAGATCGCCGCGCCGATGTCGCCCCGGCGCGCGCGGCCGTTGTGGCGCCGCCGCAGGCGCTCGCCGGATCGTTTGCCGAGGCTGCGCAATCGGCGCGCCTCATCGCCGCCCGGGCCGATACCGTCGAGGCGCTGGGGCTCGCGATCGCGCAGTTCGACGGCTGCGCCCTCAAACGGAC
>DASYYD010000101.1:0-4908 GCA_035934195.1 Allostellaceae bacterium
CAACCTCGACCTCGCCCCGGCGGCGGGAGCCGGCCCCGGCCTCGTCGTCCTCGCGATCGGCAGCGTGTCGGCGCTGGTCGGCATCCTCTATGCGACGATCCAGGCCGAGCTGAAGCGGCTGCTCGCCTACAGCACGATCGAGAACATGGGCCTCGTCGCCGCCAGCATCGGCGCCGCGATGATCTTTCTCGCGTCCGGGCACCCGGTCGCCGCCGCCATCGCCCTTGTCGCCGCGCTTTATCACCTCGCCAACCACGCGCTCTTCAAGGCGCTGTTGTTCATCGGCGTGGGCGCGGTCGAGGCCGGCACGCACACCCGCGATCTCGACCGTCTCGGCGGCATCCTGCGCCGCATGCCGTGGACCGGCGCCTTCTTTCTCGTCGGGGTCTTGTCGATTTCCGCCCTGCCGCCGTTCAACGGCTTCGTCAGCGAGTGGCTCATTCTGCAGACGATCCTGCGCTCCGCGCTCATCGCCTCGACCGCGATCAAGATCGCCTTCGCCGTCGCCGGCGCCCTCATTGCGCTGACCGCGGGGCTCGCCGCCACCTGCTTCGCCAAGGTCTTTGCGATGGGCTTTCTCGGGATGCCGCGCTCGCCGGAAGCCGCAGCCGCCGTCGAAGCGGGCCTTGGAACCCGCCTGCCGCTCGCCTTCCTGGCGCTCGCCTGCGTTCTTTTCGGGATCCTGCCGACCTATGTCATCCCGCTCCTCGACGGGGCCGTCGTGCCGATCACCCACGAGAGCGCGGCGGCGGCGCTGGTGCCGCCCTTTTTCGCGCCGCCGACGCCCGGCGCCGGGCTGCCGCCGCAATTCGTCGCCGAATTCCACGACCTCGGGGCGCAGGTCGGCGCTGGCGTGCTGCCGGGCCGCGGCCTCGTCGTCCTGCACCGCGGCGAGGCGCAGAACCCGGTCGTGTTCGCGATGTCGACTTCCTACATGCTGCTTGGCCTCGCGGCGGTATTGGCGGTGTCGTTCGCCGCGTTCCGGCTCGCGACGCGCCGCCGCGCGGTGGCGCGCGGTGCGGTATGGGATGGGGGCCTGCGGCGCTTGCGCCCCGAATCGACCTATACGGCAACCGGCTTCTCGAACCCCGTCAGGGTGATCTTCCGCGCCATCTTGAGCCCGCGCGCCGGCGAGGACAGCACCGAGGCTGTGGCACAGCATTTCCGCACCGCGATCCACCGCAAGGACGAGACGGTGAGCATCGTCGACCGGCTGGTGCTCGAGCCGCCGCTGCGGGCGCTGCGCCGGCTGGCGATCGTCCGGCGCATGCATCTGGGGCCGGTCAATGCCTATGCGGCCTATGTTCTGCTCGCGCTGCTCGCCGCGCTGATGATCGGTGCCGGCCTGCGCTGAGGCGGCATGCCGGCCACCTCAGCGAGCTGTTCGCAGAGCCGTCCTTTAGACGGCGAGCCTTTCGAACCGCGTGACGGCGGCGGTGTGCGCCAGCGCGATCGCCTCGTCGAAGGCACGCAGCACGGCGGCGTGCGATGAGCGATCGTTCATCGCCTCGACATTGGTGAAGCCGCGCGATCTGGCGACGGTGATCAGATAGGCGTGCGCCGCCCACACCGGTACCGGATCCTTGACCCGGCGGGCCACCGCACGCAGCGCTCCGACCGCGCACCGCCGCCCGCGAAACCAGCGATAGGTGCCGCGCATCCAATAGCGCGGGTTCTCGATCAGATCCCTGGCGTCGTGCAGCAGTTGCTCTACCGTTTCGTCGCGATCGGCGGGAGCCGGGGCGCGCAGCAATGCCTCTGTGATCCTCTCCCGGCGCTCCCGGCGAAAGCAGGCTTTCACCCATAGGCGACCGCCATGCCGGCTCCAGATCGGGAAGATCCCCGTGTCGAACGGCGCCGGCGACTGCAGACCCGTACCATCGAACGGCATTGCTCTCTCCTATCCTCTACTGCGACATCACCTCCCCTGGCGTCTCGTCAAGGCGCCGGTAGAGCCTTCGGTTCCGCCCCGATGCGCCGCGCCGGGGTGTCTGGCGTGGCGGGCGACCAGCGCGTCGCGCGAAATCCACAACTCGCACCGCGGTTGCCGCAACCCCTTGCCCCGCAGCGCCCGCGGGTTGAACGTCCATGCCAACGCCCAAATCAGGAAATTCTCCAGAAAATCGTGCAGCCTTCGTGCGAGACCGCCGCTGTCGCCAAGCCTGATCATTTCGAACCCGATCGCCGCGGCGAGGTGGCGCAACACCTCGACCTGGCTCTCCGCCAGGCAAGCGATCCGGCCGCGCACCGCCATGACGCCGGCCATCGACGGCTCGGCGTCGAGATAGCGGGCGAGTTCGCCGAGCGAGGAGACCATTCGCCGGCGCAGCGCGTTCGAGCACGCCAAGGTCGAAGCGTCGCCGCTTGGCAGCTGCTCGTTCCACAAATGCAGATCGACGACCGGATCGCCGCGCGATATCGCGGCGCCGTCGCCGAGCCGGACATCCGCGTCGGCGCGGCCGAGCGAGATCCGCAACAGACAGTCGGGCCGCGCGGTGAACTCGCGGATTTCCAGGATATGGCGCAGCGCGGCGTCGAGCGCGCGAACCAGCCGATGGGCCGGCGGCAACCGCGGTTGCGGCGAGGCCGCCACCACGTCGCCGGCCGCGCCCGGTCCGACGACGGCGCGCGAAAACGCCGCCGACGCCGCGTGCGAGGCAGGGAAAAGGACCGGTTCTGTCACGGCTCCTCCTCGGCACAAGAGTGCGCCGCCGACTCAACGCGTCGGCTCGAGCCAGATTGCTCCGGAGGCAAGCGGTGACAGAGCGCCCATCGCCGCGGTGGGCTGGCCAATGTGCTTTGCCGCGACTTTGGCGCAGCAGGAATCATCAGCCTCATCGGCAGTCTGGAGAGCTCTCCAGCTCGAGCGGATTGTTGCGTCGCGATTCTGCGGAAGTCAATACCTCGCCCCTCACTCACTGCCCGGGCATCGGCTTGCCCAGACGTCGGGCGAGGGCCGCAATATCGCTCGGCTCGACGCTGATCCTGCGGCTCTCCTCGGCGAGCGCGCGCACGGCCTCTCGGATCTGCCCCTCGCCATGCGCCGCGGTCAGAAAGAAGCGCAGCCGCGCGGCGCGTTCGGGAACCGCGGGATAGATGATCGGCTGCACGTTGATGCCGCGCCGGAAGAGCGCCTCGGCGAGCCGCGCGGCGGCGATCGAGCTGCCGGTGATGACCGGCACGATGGCGGCGCCGACCGAGCCGCCGACGTCGAGCCCAGCGTCGCGGGCGAGGCGCAGGAAGAGGCTCGCCCGCTCGTTGACCCGGCGCACGCGCAGGGGCTCCGCCTGCAGCACTTCGAGCGCCGCGAGCGCCGCCGCCGCGGCCGCCGGCGCGATCCCGACCGAGTAGACGAAGCCCGGGGCGGCGCGCTTCAGATAGCCGATCAGCTCGCCCCGGCCGGCGATGTAGCCGCCGCAGGAAACCAGGCTCTTGCTGAGCGTCCCCATCCAGATGTCGACCTCGCCCGGGTCGATGCCGCAACGCTCGGCCGAGCCGCAGCCGCGCGTCCCGATGACACCGAGCGCATGCGCCTCGTCGACCAGCAAAGAGGCGCGATGGCGCCGCGCCACGGCGAGGAAGGCCCCGAGATCGGGCACGTCGCCGTCCATGCTGTAATGGCCCTCGAGGGCGAGCAGCGCCTTGCCGCCGCGCCGGCGCGCCGCGCCGAGCAGCCGGTCGGCGGCTTCGTGATCGAGATGCGGGAAGGCCAAGCGCCGCGCGCCGGAGAGCCGCGCGCCCTCGAGGATGCTGTTGTGAATGAGCGCGTCGTGGACGACGACATCGTCGCGGCCGAAGAGGCATCCGATGGTGGTGACGTTCGTCGCGTGGCCGCCGACCATGACGAGGCTGTCCTCGCAGCCGTAGAGCCGCGCCAGCGCCTCTTCGAGGGCGCGATGGACCCCCCGCTCGCCGGAAACCGCCCGGCTCGCCGAGACGGTCGTGCCATACCGGTCGATCGCCGCCTTGGCCGCCCCGGAGATCCGCTCGTCGCCGTTGAGCCCCAGATAATCGTAGGAGGCGAAATTGACGTAGCGGCGGCCGTCGATGACCGTCTCGGCCCCGGCGATCCCGTCATGGACGCGAAAGAACGGGTCGGGAATGCCGAGGTATTCCCCTGCCTCGCGGAGCATCTCGATGTCGCGGTAGCCGTCGAGCCGGGAAACCTCGAGCCGGGCCGCTTGGCTGCCCTCGCCGCCCGGCGCGGCGGCGGCGAGCCGCGCGACGAGGCGCGCCCTCGCCTCGGCCGACATCCCGAACAGGTTTCGCCGCCCGCCCATGGGTCTACTCTGCCGCCTCCGGTTTCGTTTCGGGCAGCACGGCAGCCGCCGGCGAATTTATCGGGATGGACCTTTCGTGACGGGCCGCCAGCGCGACGACCTCGATAGTGCGCGGCCCCGTCGATGCCGCGGCGGCGAGACATTCGGCGAGGGCGGCGACGCTCGTCCCGTCGGCGAGCGAGAAGAGCGGCAGATCGATCGCGAGCCGCCTTTCGAGCGCGAGGCGCAACTCGAGCGCCATCAGCGAGTCCATGCCGATTTCGGCGAGCGGGCGATTGGGGTCGATGGCGCCCGCGGGAAGCCGCAGAACGGCGGCAGCCTCCTTTGCGACCGCGGCCTTCAGGACCTCAATCGCGTGCTGCGGCCCGAGCGCGGCAAGACGCGCCGCGAGCGGCTCCTCGGAAGAAGCGGCGCCGGTCTCGGCGCGCAGCTCGGCATAGAAGGGCGCGGCGAGGATCGGCAGCTGCGGCTGCGCCCCGCCCCAGCTCGCCTCGACATGACCGACGACCGGCAGCCCGCAATCGAGCATCGCCGAAAGCCCGGCCAGCGCGATGCGGGCCGGCATCGGCTTCGCGCCGAGCCGGCGGGCGAGCGCGGCGAGCGCCTTCGGGCGGCTCGCCAGTCGGCC
>DASYYD010000135.1:0-7052 GCA_035934195.1 Allostellaceae bacterium
GCCGCTCGCCGACGCCGCCGAGAACCCGAGCGCGACGCGGCCGATCGTGACCGTGCGGGTTGCGACCGACGACGGCGTCGAGGGGCTCGGCGTCACCTATTTCGGCGGCGCGCTGACGAAGACGCTGAAGAGCGCGGTCGACGAATTGGGGGCACTCGCGGTCGGCGAGGACCCGCTCGCGGTCGAAGGGGTCGCGGCGAAACTGCGCGCCGCGGCCGGCTCGGCGGGGCCGGGCGGCATCTTCAACCTCGCGATCTCGGCGATCGACACGGCGCTGTGGGACATCAAGGGAAAGGCGCTCGGGCTGCCGTTGTGGAAGCTCTTGGGCGGCGCCCGCGAGCGGGTGCCGACTTACGCCTCGGGGGCGCTGATGCGCGGCCTCCCGCTCGACCGCGTCGTCGAGGCGGCGGCGACCTTGAAGGAGCGTGGCTGGCGCGAGATGAAGACGCAGCTGGCATTGCCCGGCGAGACGAGCCCCGCGATCGAGGTCGAACGGATGCGCCGGGTGCGCGAGGCGGTCGGCCCCGAGATAAAATTGATGTGCGACATCAACCAGCGCTGGCGGCCGGAGCAGGCGATCGACATCGGCCGCCGCGTCGAGGATGCGGGCGTCAATCTGTTCTGGCTAGAGGACGTGACCGCGGCCGACGACTACGCGGGGCTCGCCCGCGTCACGCGGGCGTTGAGGACGCCGGTCGCCGGCGGCGAATACGTCTGGGGCATCGTCCCCTTCCGCCACATGCTCGAGGCGCGCTCGGTCGATGTCCCGATGATCGACCTGGTGCGGGTCGGCGGCATCACGCAGTGGCTCAAGGCCGCGCACATGGCCGAGGCCTTCAACCTGCCGGTCGTCAGCCACCTCATTCCCGAGGTGCACGTGCATCTGATCGGCGCGGTGCCCAACGGCCTGACCGTCGAGTACATGCCGTGGCTCGGCCGGCTCTTCGAGGAAGTGCCGCAGCAGCAGCAGGGCGAGCTGGCGATGCCGCAAGCGCCGGGCCTCGGCCTCAAATTCGACGATAAGGCGATCGCCCGGTTTGCCGCTTAAGGGCGATGTCATTGCGAGCGCAGCGAAGCAATCTCGTGCCACCGCTAGCCGGATCGGGATTGCTTTGTCGCTGCGCTCCTCGCAATGACAGTTCGATAGGAGGCTGAGCGCGATGAAGATCTCCCGGCTCGCCACGCAGATCGTGCTGCTGCCGAACGACGAGCCGCTCGCCGGGTTTTCCGAGAACCCGAACGCGAAGAACCCGATCGTCACGCTGCGGCTCGGCACCGATGCGGGCCTCGAGGGCATCGGCGTCAGCTATTTCGGCGGCGCGCTGACGCGCAGCCTGAAGCTCGCGGTCGACGAATTGGGCGCGCTCGCGGTCGGCGAGGACCCGCTCGCGATCGAGCGGGTGCGGGCGAAGTTGAGCGAAGCCGCCGGCGGTTCGGGGCCGGACGGCATGTTCGCGATGGCGCTGTCGGCGATCGACCTCGCGCTCTGGGATTTGAAGGGCAAGGCGGCGGGCCTGCCCTTGTGGAAGCTGCTCGGCGGCGGGCGCGAGCGCATCGCCACCTATGCCTCGGGGGCGCTGCGCCGCGGCCTCTCGAACGACCAGGCGGCCGAAGCGGGACGCCGGCTGCGCGAGAGAGGGCATCGGCAGGCGAAGATGCAGCTCGGGCTGCCGGGGCGCACCTCGCCCGTCCGCGAGGTCGAGCGGGCGCGCATCGTGCGCGAGGCGGTCGGCCCCGAGATGGTGCTGATGTGCGACATCAACCAGCGCTGGCGCGCGGACGAGGCGATCGACATCGGCCGACGGCTCGAAGACGCCGGGATCGGCCTCTTCTGGCTGGAGGACGTGACGGCGCACGACGATTACCCGGGGCTCGCCCGCGTGGCGGCGGCGCTCAAAACGCCGATCGCCGGCGGCGAATACCTGTGGGGCACGGCGCCCTTCCGCCACATGCTCGAAGCGCGCTCGGTCGACATCCCGATGATCGACCAGGTGCGCTCGGGCGGCGTCACGCCTTGGCTCAGGGTCGCCCATATGGCGGACGCCTTCAACCTGCCGGTCGTCAGCCACGGGGTGCCGGAGATCCACCTGCATCTCGTCGGCGCGGCGCCGAACGGGCTCACCGTCGAATACATGCCGCGGCTCTTCGCCTTGTGGAAGGACGTGCCGGCACCCCAGAACGGCGAACTCGTGCTGCCCGGCGCGCCCGGCCTCGGGCTCGAATTCGACGATAGGGCGATCGCCCGCTATGCGGCCGGGTAAACTCTGCCGCGCCGCGCCGGGCGGCGAATCGCGTTGACGCCGCCACCGCGAAGGCTTCAGAGTCTCACTATTCCGCGATGCGTTGCGCGATCCGGGAGCAGCGAAAGAGCCGGTCGAACGCTTCCGCCGATCAATACCAGGAGGAAACCCATGCCGAACGACCCGATGCCCGAGGCCACGAGCCCCGTCAACCCGACAGAGGGCGCGCTCAAGGGCGTGCGCGTCGTCGATCTGACCCAGTTCGAGGCCGGCACCTCGTGCACCCAGACGCTCGCCTGGCTCGGCGCCGAGGTCATCAAGGTCGAGGAGCCGACAAAGGGCGAGCAGGGGCGCGGCGCCTCAACCGACAAGAAGGGCGTCGATTCGCACTACTTCATGCTCCTCAATTCGAACAAGAAGAGCGTCACCGCCAATCTGAAGAGCGAGAAGGGGCGCGACGTGCTGCGCCGCCTGATCGAAAAGGGCGACGTGTTCGTCGAGAATTTCGCTCCCGGCGTCATCGAGCGCCTGGGCTTCGGCTATGACGTGGTGCGCAAGATCAACCCGCGCATCATCTACGTGCAGGTCAAGGGCTTCGGCCATGACGGGCCGTACAAGGACTACCTCGCCTTCGACATGATCGCGCAGGCGACGGGCGGCGCCATGTCGATCACCGGCGAGCCGGACGGGCGGCCGATCAAGCCGGGCCTGACGATCGGCGACACCGGCACAGGCCTCCATGCCGCCATCGGGGTGCTTGGGGCGCTCTATCAGCGCCAGTTCACCGGGCAAGGCCAGCACATCCGCCTCGCCATGCAGGAATGCGTCATCAATTACGGCCGCATCTCCTATGCCGCGCAATATCTGTGGGGCAAGGCGGCGCCGCGCATGGGCAACCAGAGCATCATGGGCACCAACAGCCCGAGCGAGACCTATCCGACGAAGGGCGGCGGGCCGAACGACTATTGCTATATCTATACGTCGCGCGCCAACCCGCAGCACTGGGAGCGGCTGTTGAAGATCATGGGACGCGAGGACCTGATCGGCGACCCGCGTTTCGAGAGCCCGCAGGAGCGCTTCAAGAACCATGATCTGGTCGATGAGATGATCGCCGAATGGACCCGGCACCACGACAAGCGCGAGGTCATGAAGCGTCTGGGCGACGCCGGCATCCCTGCCGGCGCGGTCATGGACACGATGGAATTGTCGAACGACCCGGACCTCAACCGGCGCGGGATCTTCGTCACCGTCAAGCATCCGGTGCGCGGCGACTTCAAGATGCCGGGCTGGCCCGTCAAGATGTCGGGCTCGCAGGTGCCGATCGTCGCGGCGCCGCTGCTCGGCGCCAATACCGAGGAGGTCTACGGCAAGCTCCTCGGCCTCTCGAAAGAGGAAATCGCCGCGCTGCGCGCGGAGCAGGCGATCTGACGCCCCCGAAGAAAGCCCCTCACCTCGACCCTCTCTCCGCTCGCGGGGAGAAGGAGGGACCCGCGCAGCGGGAGGGTGAGGGGCAGACGCAATCGGCAAGACAATGACTGCAGACCCGCCAACCCCGTTTCAGCCGGCGCAATGCTACCCGGACCCGGCGATCGAGACGCTCGATCCGCGCTTCGACAGCGTCAAGCCGCCGTTCCATGCCGCGGTCGAGCGCTTGGCCACGGGGTGCCGGTGGAGCGAGGGGCCGGTGTGGTTCGGCGACGGCCGCTACCTGCTGTGGAGCGACATTCCGAACGACCGCATCCTGCGCTGGGACGAGGCGACGCAGTCGGTCGGGGTCTTTCGCCAGCCCTCGAACAATTCGAACGGCAACACGCGGGACCGCGAAGGCCGCCTCGTCACCTGCGAGCACCTGACGCGCCGGGTGACGCGCACCGAATACGACGGCAGCCTCACTGTCATCCTCGACCGCTTCCAGGGCAAGCGGCTCAACTCGCCGAACGATGTCGTCGTCAAATCGGACGGGTCGATCTGGTTCACCGATCCGCCCTTCGGCATTCTCGGCAATTACGAGGGCGAGCGGGCGGAACCGGAATTGCGGCCGGCCGTCTACCGCGTCGACGGCAAATCCGGCGAGGCGAGGGTCGTCGCCGACAACATCCTGGGGCCGAACGGGCTCTGCTTTTCGCCGGACGAATCGAGGCTCTACGTCGTCGCCTCGCGCGCCACGCCGTCGCGGCTGATCCATGTCTTCGACGTGGTGGACGGCGGCGAGCGGCTCGCCAATGGCCGCGTTTTCGCCAGTGCCGAGGCGGGCACGCCCGACGGCTTCCGCGTTGATGTCGAGGGCAATCTGTGGTGCGGCTGGGGCATGACGCCCTCGCTCAACGGGGTCGTCGTCTTCGCCCCCGACGGCACGATGATCGGCCGCATCGGCTTGCCCGAGCGCTGCGCCAATCTGTGCTTCGGTGGGCGCCGGCGCAACCGCCTCTTTATGGCCGCCAGCCGATCGCTCTATGCGGTCTATGTGAATACCGAGGGCGCCCGCGGCGGCTGATGGAAGGCCTGCCGCGCCCCGAAGCGCCGCCCACCCTGCCCCGCGATTCGCCGCGGCGAACAGGTGCAACGGCGCTCATCCTGGCGCTGGTGGCGCTCGGGTTGTGGATCCTGCAGAGCTTTGTCGCCGCGCTCCTGTGGGCGGCGGTGTTTGCGATCGCCTCGTGGCCGCTCTATCGGCGCCTCGTGCCGGCGCCGCCGCAACACGGCCGGCGGATCGTGGCGCCGCTCGTCTTCACGCTGGCGATCGGGCTGTTGTTCGCGGTGCCGTTCAGCTTTGTCGCGCTCGAGATTGCCCGCGAGACGCATGTCGTGATCTCGCTGATCGCGCAGGTGCGCAAGAGCGGCATTCCGGTCCCGGACTGGGTCGCCGCCTTTCCGTTCGTCGGCCGGCAGGCCGCCGGATGGTGGCGCCAGTATTTGAGCGACCCCTATACCGCCCGGGCGCTCTTGGGGCACGTCGACACGGCGATGCTCGCCGAACGGGCGCGCGAGTTCGGCGGCGAGCTGATCCACCGCCTGACGATCTTTCTGTTCACCATGCTCGCGCTGTTCTTTCTGTTCCGCGACGGCGAGAGGCTCGGACAGCAGCTGCTGCGTCTGAGCGACCGGCTCTTGGGCCAGAGCGGCGAGCGGGTCGCGCTGCACATGATCTCGGCGGTGCACGGGACGGTCAACGGGCTCGTCCTCGTCGGGCTCGCCGAGGGCGTCATCATCGGCGCCGCCTATGTCGCGGTCGGGCTGCCGAACGCGGTGCCGATCGGCGCCCTGACCGGCGTCCTGGCGGTGATCCCGTTCGCCGCTCCGGTCATCTTCTGCGGGGCCGCGCTCTACCTGATGGCGGAGAGCGGCTTCGTCCCGGCGGCGATCGTGCTCGGCGTCGGATTTTCCGTGGTCTTCGTCGCCGATCATTTCGTTCGCCCGATCCTGATCGGCGGCGCCGCGCGGCTGCCGTTTCTGTGGGTATTGCTCGGCATTCTCGGCGGCCTCGAAACCTTCGGCGTCCTGGGGCTCTTCCTCGGGCCGGCGATCATGGCGGCGCTGGTCTCGATCTGGCGCGAATGGACCGAGGCGCCGATGCCCGAGAGAGAGTCCGCGCCGCCGAGAGGCCGAGCGGGGAAGCGGCGCCGCTGACGCCGCAACCGCGCTTCGCCGATGACAAAGAGCGCCCTCTCCCCTATCGTAACGGCCATCGAGAACCTTTTTCGCCTTGCCGGCGCGGCCGGCGGCTGGCGCGGCCGTGAAGGCCCGCCGAACGCCGCCGCGTTCCGGGCCCGTTTCGAGATCTTGGCGTCTCACGCGTAACCCTTGGAGGATGTATGCGATACGTTTGCGATGCTCCGGGCGGCGGCACGTGGTTTCGCATCGAAACCGAAGCCGAGGCCGCCCAAGAATCCGACGTCATGCGGCACGCGGTCGAAAAATTCTTTCGCAAGGAAGAGGAAAAGGCGACGCAGACCTACCAGCCGATTTCGAAGCTGAATTTCGAGCGCGAGATCGGGTTGAAGGCGCACGTCCAGCGCGAGATGCCGGTATTTCTGACCCTGCGCGACGATGAGGGCAACCCGCTCGTGACCGCGATGCTGCCGCCCGGCGGGCATGACGACCGCAGCTTTCGCCCGATCATCGTCGGCTTGGCGAACGCCGACCCCTACGTCGAGCACGCCGACGCGATCCGCGCGCTCGGCCAGCACTATGGCCTCGCCCTCGAACGCGTGCGCTGCTACCCCTATCGCCGCGACTGAAAGAGAGGCTCGGCGGCGGCGCGGCGGTGCGAAATATCCGTTCGCCGCGCGTCTCGCCCCGTTCGGCTTCGTGCTGCTGTGGAGCTCGTCCTTCGTGGCGACGCGGGCCGGGCTGCGCGACCTGTCGCCGCTCGCCTTCGTCGCCCTGCGCCAAAGCCTGTGCGCGATTGTGCTGATTGCGATCGTGCTGGCGGCGCGTCCCTCGCTCGACGGGCTGCGCGGCCGCTGGGGGCATTGCGCGGTCGCCGGCGCGCTGGTCAACGGCGTCATGGTATTGGCCGCGCATTGGGGCATGGTGCGGGTCGGGGCGGCGCCGATGGCGCTCGTGCAGACCTTGCATCCGCTCTTGACGGCGCTCCTCGCCGGGCCGCTGCTCGGCGAATGGCTGCGCCTGCGGCAATGGATCGGGCTATTCATGGGCGCGGCCGGGGTGGCGCTCGTCGTCGGGCTCGCCGCGGCCGAGAGCAAGGGCCAGCTCGACGGGCTCGGGGTCGGCGCCGCCGGCGTCATCGCGCTGACCGCCGGGACGCTCTATTTCGGCCGCTTCTGCCGCGACGCGCCGTTGTTGGCCGGC
>DASYYD010000187.1:0-9713 GCA_035934195.1 Allostellaceae bacterium
GAGCGCGAGGCGACGATCCCCATCGAGGGCGGCGAGATCCGCTTCAGGAAAGCCGCCGGCTTCGCCAAGGCGGCGCGGCCGGAGCGCCTCGTATTGCGCCGCGCCGGCGCCGAGCAGTCGAACAGCTCGCTGTTCTTCGAAGACTTCGCGATGCTGAAGCTCTATCGCCGGCTGCAGCCGGGGCCGCATCCGGAGATCGAGATGGCGCGGTTTCTCGGCGAGCGGGCGGGCTTCGCCAACACGCCGCCGCTGCTGGCGACGATCGAGGTCACGCTCGAGGGGACGCAGACGCCGGGCGAGCATGCGCTCGGCGTGCTCTTCCAGTATGTGCGCAATCAGGGCGACGGCTGGACGCAGGCGCTCAATTACCTCTCCCGCCATCTCGACGACGCGCTGGTCGCGGGCGGCGCCGGCTCGTCCGAACTGGGCGACCCCGATCTCTTCTTTCTGGCGCTCGCCCGCCAGCTCGGCATCCGCACCGCCGAGATGCATCGTGCGCTGGCGGAATGCGGCGCCGACGATCCGGCCTTCGCGCCCGAGTCGATCACCACCGAAGACGTGGCGCTGTGGCGCGCCGAGCTGGAACGGGATGCGGCGGCGATGCTGGCCTCTCTCGAACGCACGCAGGATGCCCTGCCGGAGCGCGCGCGGCCGCTGGCGAGCGCCCTTCTCGCCCGCCGCGAGCGGCTTTTCGCCGGCATCAAGAGCCTCGTCGCCGGCGGCGTCGCGGCCGACAAGACGCGCTACCACGGCGACTTCCATCTGGGCCAGGTGCTGGCGGTGCAGAACGACTTTTTTGTCATCGATTTCGAGGGCGAGCCGGCACGACCGATCGAGACGCGGCGGCGCAAGGGTTCGCCCTTGCGCGACGTCGCCGGTATGATCCGCTCGTTTGATTATGCGGTCGGCGCCGCCGTCCGCCAGCTCGCCGAGGCGCGCCCGGCGGCCGAGCCGCGCATGCGGCAGCTCGCCGAGGCCTGGCGGCAGCGCGCCGTCGACGGCCTGCGGGCGGCCTACCGCAAGACGATGCGCGGCAGCCGCGCCTATCCGCCGAACAAGCGGCAGGCGCGCGAGCTCCTGCAGTTCTTCATGCTCGAAAAGGCGGTCTACGAGGTGTCTTACGAGCTGGCGAACCGGCCCCTTTGGATCGATATTCCGCTGAAGGGCGTTCTCGCGCTGTTGCAAACGCCCGACGGGAGCGCGAATGGCGGTTAGGCTCGGCCCCGAGGCCCGGGCGGCGGCCGAGGGGCGGCACGGCGATCCTTTCGCTTTTTTCGGCATGCACGGCGGCAAGAAGGGCCTCTGCGTGCGCGCCATGCTGCCCGGGGCCGAGCGGCTGCTCGTCGTCGAAGCGGGCGAGGAGAAGATCGCCGGCGAGGCTGAAAGGCTCGATCCGTCCGGGCTCTTCGAAGCACGCATCGCCGATCGCAAGGCGCCGTTCCGCTATTGCCTGCGGGCATTGCGGGACGGCGCGTGGGACGAGTTCGAGGACGTCTACCGCTTCCCGCCGGTGCTCGGCGACCTCGACCTGCATCTTCTCGTCGAGGGCACGCATCTCAAAAGCTACGAGAAGCTCGGGGCGCACGCGATCACGCATGACGGGGTCGCGGGCGCCGCCTTTGCCGTCTGGGCGCCGAATGCGCAGCGGGTCAGCGTCGTCGGCGATTTCAACGGGTGGGACGGAAGGCGCCTGCCGATGCGGCTGCGGCATGCCGGCGGCTTCTGGGAATTGTTCGTGCCGGGCCTGCCGGCCGGGACGCTGTACAAATACGAGATCTTGGGGCCGGACGGCGAGCTGTTGCCGCTGAAGGCCGACCCATTCGCGCAAGAGAGCGAGCTGCCGCCGCGAACCGCTTCGGTCGTGCCGCACCCCTCGCGGCACCAATGGCGGGACGCGGCCTGGATGGCCGAGCGCGAACGGCATAACGACCGCCAGGCGCCGATCGCGGTTTACGAGGTCCATCTCGGCTCGTGGCGGCGCGACCTCGCGAGGGCCGGCGGCTATCTCGATTATCGGCGGCTCGCCGAGCAGCTGGTGCCCTATGTGCGCGACCTCGGCTTCACGCATATCGAGATCCTGCCGATCAGCGAGTACCCGTTCGACGGCTCGTGGGGCTATCAGCCGACCGCGCTCTATGCGCCGACCCGCCGCTACGGCTCGCCCGACGATTTCCGCGCCTTTGTCGACGCCTGTCATGCGGCCGGGCTCGGCCTTTGGCTCGATTGGGTGCCCGGGCATTTCCCGACCGATGCGCACGGGCTCGCCCGCTTCGACGGCACCGCGCTCTACGAGCACGCCGATCCGCGCCAGGGCCTGCACCGCGAATGGAACACCTACATCTATAATTACGGGCGTCGCGAGGTCGCCAATCATCTATTGACGAACGCCCTTTATTGGCTGCGCGAGTTCCACATCGACGGCGTGCGCGTCGATGCCGTCGCCTCGATGCTCTACCTCGACTACAACCGGCGCGACGGCGAGTGGATCCCGAACGCCTATTGCGGGCGCGAAAATCTCGAAGCGATCGCCTTTCTGCGGCGCTTGAACGAGCTGGTCTTCGGCGAGGGCAACGGCGCGACGAGCGTGGCCGAGGAATCGACCGCCTGGCCGATGGTGTCACGGCCGACTTATCTCGGCGGGCTCGGCTTCGGCTTCAAATGGAACATGGGCTGGATGCACGACACGTTCGGCTACATGTCGAAGGACCCGGTGCACCGCCCGCACCACCACAACGACATGACCTTCGGGCTCCTCTATGCGTTTCACGAGAACTTCGTGCTGCCGCTGTCGCATGACGAGGTCGTCTACGGCAAGCGTTCGCTGCTGGCCAAGATGCCGGGCGACCGCTGGCAGCGCTTCGCCAACCTGCGCGCCTATTTCGCCTTCATGTGGACGCATCCGGGCAAGAAGCTCCTCTTCATGGGCGGCGAGTTCGCCCAGGAACGCGAGTGGAACCACGATATCGGCCTCGACTGGCAGCTGCTCGGCGACCCGATGCATGAGGGCGTGCGCCGGCTCGTGCGCGATCTCAACCTTCTCTATCGCGCGAGCCCGGCGCTGCATCAGCTCGACTGCGAAGCGGCGGGTTTTGCCTGGATCGACGCGGCCAATGTCGGCGAGAGCGTCTTCGTCTATCTGCGCCGCGGGCGCGAGGAGGGCGAGGTCGCGCTCGTCGCCTGCAACTTCACCCCGGTGCCGCGGCTGGGATACCGGATCGGCGTGCCGCAAGGGGGGCGCTGGCGCGAGCGCATCAACACCGACGCCGCCCTATACGGCGGCAGCGGCGTCGGCAACTGGGGCGCGGTAGAAGCAGAGCCTCGTCCGATGCACGGCCAGCCCTATTCGCTCTCTTTGCAGTTGCCGCCGCTCGGCGTACTGATCTTCACGCGTGAAGAGGGAGGGGACGGCCGAGCATGATTGCATTTCGTCGTCCCGGCGAAGGCCGGGATCCACGCTTGCGCCGACTCGGCCGCCGACTGATGGGCCCCGGCTTTCGCCGGGGTGACAACCGCCTGTCCCTCGACTGAACCCGGGACGAGCTCGACATGGCGAGCCGGTTCAAAGTGTGGCCGGGCCGCCCGGAGCCGCTCGGCGCCAACTGGGATGGCAAGGGGGTCAATTTCGCCCTGTTCTCGGCGCATGCCGAGAAAGTCGAGCTGTGCCTCTTCGACCGCTCGGGCATGCACGAGGAGGGGCGCATCGAGCTGCCGGAATTCACCGACGAGGTGTGGCACGCCTATCTGCCGGACGTGCGCCCGGGGCAGCTCTACGGCTACCGCGTCTACGGCCCTTACGATCCCGCGGGCGGCCATCGTTTCAATCCCAACAAGCTGCTGATCGACCCCTATGCCAAATCGCTCGCCGGCCGCGTGCGGTGGAGCGAGGCATTGTTCCCCTACCGGATCGGCAGCCCGCGCGAGGATTTGTCCCTCGACCGCCGCGACAACGCCCGGCTCGTGCCGAAGTGCCGGGTTGTCGAAACCGCCTTTACCTGGGGCGACCATCGCCGGCCGCGGGTGCCGTGGGAGGAGACGATCATCCTCGAACTGCATGTGCGCGGCATGACGATGCAGCACCCGGAGGTCGAGCCGGCCTATCGCGGCACTTTCGCCGGCCTCGCCTCGCCGCCGATGATCGATTATCTGATCGAGCTCGGGGTGACCGCGGTCGAGCTGTTGCCGGTGCACGCCGCCGTCGACGAACAGCATCTGGTGGCGCGCGGCCTCACCAATTTCTGGGGCTACAACACGCTCGCCTATTTCGCGCCCGACCCGCGCTATCTCGGCAATGCCTCGATCGCCGCCTGCAAGACGATGGTGCAGCGCCTGCATGACGCCGGCATCGAGGTATTGCTCGACGTCGTCTACAACCACACCGGCGAAGGCAACCATCTGGGGCCGGCCTTGTCGTTCCGCGGCATCGACAATCTTTCCTATTACCGGCTCGAAGACGATCGGCGCTTTTATCGCGATGTCACCGGCACCGGGAACACCCTCAACCTCGACCATCCGCGGGTACTGCAGCTCGTCATGGATTCGCTGCGCTATTGGGCGCAGGAGATGCAGGTCGACGGATTCCGCTTCGATCTCGCCCCGGCGCTCGCCCGCGAAGGCGGCGATTATTCGCAAGGGAGCGCCTTCTTCGACGCGATCCGCCAGGACCCGCTGATGGCCGGAGTGAAACTGATCGCCGAGCCGTGGGATCTCGGCCCCTCGGGCTATCAGCTCGGCAATTTTCCGCCCGGCTGGGCCGAATGGAACGGGCAATACCGCGACGCGATCCGCCGCTTCTGGAAGGGCGACCAGGGGATGGTCGCGACGCTCGCCTCGCGGCTCGCCGGCTCGTCGGACATCTTCGGCTATCGCGGCCGGCGGCCCTGGGCGAGCGTCAATCATGTGACGAGCCACGACGGCTTCACGCTGCAGGACCTCGTCAGCTACGAGCAGAAGCACAACGAGGCGAACGGCGAGGGCAACCACGACGGCACCGACGCCAATTACGTGTGGAATTGCGGCGTCGAGGGGCCGACCTCCGACCCCGGCGTCGTGGCGCTGCGCGACCGGCAAAAGCGCAGCCTCCTCGCGACCCTCCTCTTTTCGCTCGGCGTGCCGATGCTGCTCGCCGGCGACGAGATCGGGCGCACGCAAGGCGGCAACAACAACGCCTATTGCCAGGACAACGACATCTCGTGGCTGGACTGGCGCAACCTGCGGCCGGAAGACGAGGAGCTGCGCCGATTCGTCGGCGCGCTGGTGCATCTGCGCCGCCGCCACCGCGTCTTCTCGCGGCCGCGCTTTCTGCGCGGCGAGGTATTGTCCGAGGCCGGGGTCAAGGACATCACCTGGGTGACCCCATCGGGTGAGGAGGCGGGCGTCGAGTATTGGCGCGACCCCGCCGCGATGACCCTCGGCTTCGTGCTGAGCGGCGCGGCCGGGGAGTTCTACACGCCGGGCGGCCAGCGCGACATCGACGACAGCTTTCTCGTGATGCTGAACGCCGCGCCCGAAGAGGTCGATTTCCGCTTTCCGCGGCTGGCTGCGCCGCTCACCTGGGAGCGGCTCGTCGACACCGCCGAGCCTTCAGGGCTCGGCATCGACGGGCCGATCCATCAGGCGGGGGAAACCTATCGGCTGCGGGCGCACGCATTCGCGCTCTTCGTCGATCGCGCCACGCGCGGAAACGGCTTGCGGGGCAGCCTGCGGGATCGAGGCAATGCGGCGGCTTCATGAGATCCCCTATGGCGCCGCGGCGATGGCTGCCGGGGTGCGCTTTCGCCTGTGGGCGCCGCGGGCCGATGCCGTCATGCTGCGGCTCGAGGGTGACGAGAGGGATCTGTTGCTCCCGATGGAACGGGAGGCGCACGGCTTTTTCTCGTTGACGACCGCCGCGGCCCGGCCAGGGACGCGCTACCGCTATGTCATCGACAGTCGCGATTTCCCGGATCCGGCCTCGCGCCGCCAGCCCGGGGGCGCCTTCGGCCCGAGCGAGGTCGTCGATCCGGGCGCCCATGAATGGCGGGATGCGGCCTGGCGCGGCCGGAAATGGGAAGAGATCGTCCTCTACGAGCTGCATATCGGTGCGTTTTCCGAGGCGGGCGACTTCGACGGCGTGGCGCACCGCCTCGACCACATCGCCGAGCTCGGCGCGACCGCGATCGAGTTGATGCCGGTGGGCGAATTCGCCGGCCGCCGCAACTGGGGGTATGACGGCGTCTTCCTCTACGCGCCGGCCTCCTGTTACGGCCCGCCGGAAGCATTGAAGCGCCTCGTCGAGGCCGCCCATCGGCGCGGCCTCGCGGTGCTTCTCGACGTCGTCTACAACCACTTCGGGCCGACCGGGAACGCGATGGCCGGGGTCGCCCCCGATTTCTTCCGCGGGCAGACGCCGTGGGGCGCCGCGCCCGATTGCACGCGGCGGGCGGTGCGCGACTTCATCGTCGAGAACGCCCTTTATTGGCTCGAGGAATACCATTTCGACGGGCTGCGGCTCGACGCCGTCGATGCAATCCCCGACAAGGGCATCCCCGACATAATCGACGAGATCGCCGCCGCCGCGCACGCTCGGATATCCGGACGCCCGGTTCATCTCATTCTCGAAAACGACCGCAACGAGACGCGCTATCTGATGCCGCGAGGAGGCTGTCGCGCGCAGTGGAACGACGACCTCTATCACGCGCTTCACCATCTGATGACGGGCGAGCGCTGGAGCCCTTGCGCCGATTTCGCGGAGGCGCCCGTCCGGCTCCTCGGCCGCGCGCTTTCGGAGGGCTTCGCCTATCAGGGAGAGGCCTCGGCGCATCGCGGCGGCCGGCCGCGCGGCGAGCCGTCGGCCGGCTTGCCGGCGACCTCTTTTGTCGCATTCCTGCAAAACCACGACCAGATCGGCAACCATCCGGCGGGTGCGCGGATCGCGGCGCTGGCGCCACCCGCGCTCTTCGCGGCGGGCCTTGCGACCGTGCTGCTCGCGCCGCAGATCCCGCTTCTCTTCATGGGCGAAGAATGGGCGAGCGCCAGCCCCTTTGCCTTCTTCTGCGATTTCGAGCCGGACCTCGCCGCGGCGGTGCGCGAGGCGCGTCGCCGCAGCTTCGCGCGCTTTCCCGAATGGCGCGAAGCCTCGGAGCGCCTTGCCGATCCGGCGGCGCCCGAGACCTTCGCCGCCTGCCGGCTCGATTGGGACAGCCGCTCGTGCCCCGGGCATGCGCGCGTTCTCGCGCTCTACCACAGGCTTCTCGCGATCCGCGCGCGCGAAATCGTGCCGCGGCTCGCGGGGGTCGCGCCCGGCGGCCGCTATCGGGTGCTCGGGCCAAGGGCGGTGCGGGTCGAGTGGCGGCTCGCGGATGCTTCCCGCCTGTCGCTCGTCGCCAATTTCGCAGCAGATCCGGCGCCGCTGCTCGAGAAAGAAGAGGGCCGCCTCCTCTTTACTTCGCTCGCCGGGCCGGTGCCGCGCGGGTTCGCCCCGCAAGGCGCCTCGTTCTTTCTGCTGGAAGCTGCACGATGAGCGAAGGGAGCGAACTGGCGCGCCTCGCCGCGCGCCTCGGCATCGCTCCGCGCTTTACCGATGCGCTCGGTGTCGGCCGCGAAGTCTCCGAGGCGACTTTCGCCGCGCTCGTCGCGGGCTTCGGGCTGTCGCCCGACGACCCGGGGCGCTCCTTGCGGGAAACCGAGGAGGAGGAAAACGCCCGACCGCTCGGCCTGTCGCCGTTCGAGATCGTCGCCGCCGAAGCCGAGACCCCCTCGCTTGCCCTGCTGCCGCCCGCCGGGGCCGCCAGGATCGAGTGGGCCTGCCGGTTCGAGGATGGCGGTGAATGCGCGGGCGTGCTCGACCTGGCCGCATCGGAGAGCGGCGGACGGGTCGCGCTGCCGCTGCCGGCGCCGTTGCCGCTCGGCTATCACCGTCTCGATCTCGCGTCGGGCGGGGTCGGCGCGCAGGTGAGCCTCGTCGTCGCTCCGCCCTGCTGCCATCTGCCGGCGGCGCTCGGGGAGGGAGCGAGGAGCTGGGGCGTGACCTGCCAACTCTATGGCCTCAGGAGTGCGGGCAGCTGGGGGATCGGCGACTTCACCGACCTCGCGAATTTGGCGCGCGCTCTCGCCGCGCACGGCGCGGGCGTCCTCGGCGTCAACCCGCTGCACGCGCTCTTCGCTGCCGAACCGCGGCACAGGAGCCCCTATTCGCCGTCGAGCCGGGCCTTTCTCGACTACCTGTACATCGATGTGACGGCGGTACCGGGTTTCGCTGAGGATCGCGGGGCCGGCGCGCTCTTCTCGGACGAAAGGCTGAAGGCCGCGCGGGCGGGCGAATTCGTCGATTACGCGGCGGTCGCGGCGGTGAAACGGCCGGTGCTCGAGGCGCTCTTCCGCTCGTTCCGCAAGCGCGCCCGCGGCGCAGAGGCGTTTCGCCGGTTTCGCGAAGCGGGCGGCAAGGCGCTCGGCGATTTCGCCGCCTTCGAGGCGCTCGACGAGCATTTTCGCAAAATGGGCGTCTTCTCGTGGCGCGAATGGCCGGCCGAATTGCGCTCGCCCAACTCGCCCGCCGTCGCCGATTTTGCCGGACGCCACCACGACCGCGTCGAGTTCTTTCAATTCCTGCAATGGGAAGCCGACCGCCAGCTCGGCGCGGCGGCCGCGGCCGGGCGGGCCCCCGGGCTCGCGCTCGGGCTCTATCGCGATCTCGCCGTCGGCGCCGATCCGGGCGGCGCCGAGGCTTGGGCCGACCAGGAGCTTCTCGCCCCCGGGATCGCGATCGGCGCGCCGCCCGACGCGCTGAACCGGGTCGGCCAAAATTGGGGCCTCGCGCCCGTGAGCCCGCTCGCTTTGCGGCGCCAGGGCTTCGCGCCCTTCATCGCGGCGTTGCGCGCCAACATGCGGCACGCCGGGGTGTTGCGCATCGACCATGTCATGTCGCTCGCCCGGCTCTACTGGATCCCGCGCGGCCGGCCGGCGACCGAGGGCGCCTATGTCGCCTATCCGTTCGAAGACCTGTTGCGCATCCTCGCGCTCGAAAGCCGGCGGCAGCAATGCGCGGTCATCGGCGAGGATCTCGGCACCGTGCCCGAGGGGTTTCGCGAGCGCATGCGGGGGGCGGGCGTCCTCTCCTACCGGGTTGCCGCCTTCGAGCGTCGCCGCGACGGCGGCTTTCTGCCGCCCGGGGAGTATCCGCCCCTCGCCGCCGCGGCGAGCGCGACGCACGACATCGCGACGGTGACGGGGTTCTGGCTCGGCCGCGACCTCGAATGGCGCCGGCGCCTTGGCCTCTATCCCGACCGGCCGGCCGCCGAGGCCGAGGCGGCGGAGCGGGAGCGCGACCGCCGCCGGCTCGCCGAGGCGCTCGCAGGCGAAGGGCTCCTCGCCCCCGAAGAGGTCGAAGCCGTCCTGCCGCCCGCCGGCGAGCTCCGGTTTTCCGCGCCGCTTCTCGAGGCGATCCTTGCTCATCTCGCCCGTTCGCGTTCGCGCCTGCTGCTGGTTCAGCTCGAGGACCTGCTCGGCGAGGCGGAACAGGCGAACCTGCCGGGAACGACCGATGAGCATCCGAACTGGCGCCGCCGGATCGCCCGACCGCTTGAGCAAATTCTCGCCGACCCCGAATTCGCCCGCCTGCTGCGCCTCGTCAGGCAAGAGCGCGACGGTGACGCAACCGCCGGTCCACACCGCCTTCTTCGATGATCTCTTGACCGACGTGAACGGCATCACCCTGCGCCGCTATCAGACGCTGGTGT
>DASYYD010000195.1:0-3381 GCA_035934195.1 Allostellaceae bacterium
AGATCATCACCGTCAGCTCGGTCGCCGGCACCGCCGCCTCGAACGACGGCGGCTACGCGCATTACGGGGCGGCGAAGGCGGCGATCGCGCACTACACCCGCTATCTGGCGCAGGACCTCGGTCCCTTCGGCATTACCGCAAACTGCATCGCGCCCGGCGTCATCGCCACGGGGCGGATCATGGCGACGGTGATCCCGGGCAGCAATGAGGGTAATCGCGACCGCACGGAAAAGGTGGCGCTGCGCCGCCTCGGCACCGTCGAGGACTGCGCCCGGGTCGTCGAGTTCCTCGCGACCGATCTGTCCGACTACGTGACGGGCGCTCTGATCCCGATCGACGGCGGGCTCGTTCGCGGCTGATCCGGCCCAGATCGTCGTCGCCCGATCGTCTCGACCGCATGACGGGCGGCGGCGAGATAGGCCGGCGACGGGGATTGCGCATGCCGGCCGAGGCAGGCCTCGGTGAATTTGATTGCGTGCTCGTCGCCGCTCGCGATCGCCCGCTCGACGAGGTCTTCCGCGTCGGATACTGCGGGGATGTGCTCGCCGAGCGCCGGACCGCTGCCGTAGCAGGCATAGAGGGCGCACCCCGATTGCCAGGCGTAGCGCGCGAGGCGGCGCGCGGTCGGCTCCTTCAGATGCGGCGCGAGATTGCCGAGCGCGGCTTGGCTGGTTACGCCGTGGATGAATGCGATCACCGTAGGAATCGTCCGGGCGTTCGCGAGATAGACCCGCGCGAACACCTCGCTCAGTTCGGTGATCAGCGGAGGCAGCGGGCCATTCGTGTCGATCGCAGCGATAATCGGCGCGAATTCGGGAAACTCGTCGAGCACCCCGAGCCCGGCGGTGATGTTGCCGCCGCGCCGCCGCTCGGGCGGCACGAGCGGAGCGTCGAGGATCGCCGCGCGCGGGCTCGCGCCGCCCTCAGCGGCGTCGTCCGCGGCCGGCAGCCGCTGCCATGTCGCCGCCCAGGCGGCGAGCGCGTCGGCGAGTTCCTTCCGGCGGCTCGGCGTGTCGCGTTCGGCGATGCCGCGCACCGCGTGCCCGACCCGGATGACGCCATGCGTCGCCGCGGCGCAAAAGCCCGGCGCCAGGTGCCCGACGCAGCGGTCGAGAACGTCCCGCCAGGGTGCCGCGTCCAATTCCCGCGCGAAGAATTCCGCCCAATCGGCGAAGCGCTCGCGCCGGCCGAGGGCGGCGCGCCAGCCGCGAGGCTCGATGCGCTCGCCGAGCGGCGGCCGCGGCAGCGTCCGCTCGCGGTAACGGGCGATCCACGGCATGACGGCTTCGGGCCGCCCCAGCGCGCACAGCGCCTCGGCAACCATCGGTGCGTGGTTGGAGTTGCCGTCGGCGAGTTCGATGCCGCAAGAAGCGACCGCCGCGAGGGCATCATCGAGCGGGTCGTAGACGGGCACCGGCATCGCGCACCTCCTCGGGCTTTCTGATTTGACAAGCGTATGACGGCTTGCTTGCATCGGCGATATCCGAGCGTCGCGGGGAACACCGGGGATGAGCGCAGACATCGCAGTCGAAACGTCTAGGCACGCGGATTGGCGTCGGGGGCTGACCATCATTGATGCCGACGGCCATGTCGGCTCGACCGCGGAGACGTGGGAGCGCTATCTGGAGCCGCCGTTCCGCGAATTCGGGCCGCGCATCGTCAAGGACAACCGCGGCAGCGAACGCTGGATGGTCGAGGGCATCCTCTACCCCAAGCCCGAGGGCATCGCCTCGGGGCAGCCCGAAGGCATTCGCGGCTCAATGTTGCATCCGGGGGTCTCGGATCCGGTGGCGCGGTTGCGGGACATGGACGCCGAGGGCATCGACATCGCCGTCGTCTTCGGCAATCTGCCGGAACTGACCCTCGCGGCGGTGCGCAACAGGGCGCTCGCGGCGGCGATGGCGCGGGCTTACAACAATTGGGTCGCCGATTATTGCAAGGCCGACCCGCGACGCCTCAAGGCGGTGGCGGCACTGCCGCTGCAGGACGTCGAGGCGAGCGTCGTCGAATTGCGCCGCGCCACCCGGGAGTTGGGGCTCGCGGCGGCGATGCTGGCGACCAACGTCTTCGGCAAGGACCTCGACCACCCTGACTTTCTTCCCGTCTTCGCCGAGGCCGAACGATTGGGAGTGCCGCTCGCGATCCACGGCGCACCCTCCACCGGCTCCTTCGCCGGCGCCGACCGTTTCGAGAATTATTTCTACACGCACAGCGTTGCGCATCCGTTCGAGCAGATGATCTCGCTGATGTGCGTCGTCTGCGGCGGCATCCTCGAGCGCTTCCCGAATTTGCGCGTCGGGTTCCTCGAATCCGGCATCGGCTGGGTCCCGTACTGGCTCGAGCGGCTCGACGAGCATTACGAGCATCGAAGCGCGCTCGTGCCGAACATCAAGCGGCGCCCGAGCGAATACGTCGACGGCGGCCGGGTCTATTTCTTCTGCGAGCCGGAGGAGAAGATGCTGCCCTATGTGGCGGGGCTCTATCCTGACGCAGTCGTCTTCACCTCGGACTACCCGCATTGGGACGCGAAGTTCCCAGGCGCGGTCGACTCGCTCGCCGAGCGGCAGGACCTGTCCGGCGAGCTGAAGCGCAAGATCCTGTCGGAAAATGCCGGCCGCTTCTACGGGTTCAAGAGCATCTAGTTTGCGGGTTGTCGTCACACCGGCGAAGGCCTGGCTTTCGCCGGTGTGACGAAGAAATAAGGCCACCAGGGGACCGTTGCCATAAACAGGGAGCACGCACATGTCGGTACGAAAGACGATCCTATTCGCCTCGATGCTCGCATTCGCCGCCGCCGGCTTCGTCGGCAAGGCCGTGGCGCAACGCGCCAACGTCATTGCCGATCTGGTCGCCGCCTCCACTTTGACGAAGGCGACCAAGGCCAAGGAATTGCGGGTCGGCTGGGCCTCCTGGTTCCCGTTCATGTACCGGGACCCCAAAACCGAGAAGCTGACCGGCTTCAGCGTCGATCTCTACGACGACTATTTGGCGAAGGCGATGGGCGTCAAGATCACCTGGGTCGAGCAGCCGTGGAGCACGATGATGGCCGGGCTGCAGTCGGGCCAGTTCGACGTCGTCTCGAACGCCAACCGCACCTTTCCGCGCCTCTTGACCGCCGAATATGCCGGCCCGATCACGACGACCGGCAAGGCGCTGATGACGACGAAAGCCGAAGTCTCGAAGTTCAAGGACTGGCAGTCAGCCAACAATCCGAACACCAAGATCTGCGTCGCGCTCGGCACCTCGGCCGACACCGAAGTCAGCAAATACCTGCCGAAGGCCAACATCATGCGCCTCGACGGCGACCCCGCCTGCATCGCCGCATTGGGCGGCCAGCGGACCGACATTTACGCGACCGACATCGGCAATCTCGTCGCGCTC
>DASYYD010000217.1:0-31700 GCA_035934195.1 Allostellaceae bacterium
CTCCGGCGGTCAACCACGAAAGCCTCGCCGAGAAGGGTTTCGACCAAGCGGCGATCGAGGCCGCCGAGGCGGCGCTCAAGAGCGCCTTCGACATCAAGTTCGCCTTCAACAAATGGACGCTGGGCGAAGCCTTCTGCCGCGAGCGGCTCGGCATCGCCGAGACGGCGCTCGAATCGCCGCGCTTCGATCTGCTGTCGGCGCTCGGCTTCAGCCGCGCCGAAGTGGCCGCCGCCAACCTCTATTGCTGCGGCGCGATGACCCTCGAAGGCGCCCCGGGCCTCGATCCCGCGCACCTGCCGGTCTTCGACTGCGCCAACCCGTGCGGCCCCTTGGGCAAGCGCGTGCTGTCGGTCGAAAGCCACATCCGCATGATGGCGGCGGCCCAGCCTTTCATCTCGGGCGCGATCTCGAAGACGATCAACATGCCGAACGGCGCGACGGTCGAGGATTGCAAGGAGGCCTATGTGCTCTCCTGGCGGCTCGGCCTCAAGGCGACCGCGCTCTACCGCGACGGCTCGAAACTGTCGCAGCCGCTCGCCTCAACCCTCTTCGGCGAGGACGACGAGGCGCAAGACGAGGCCGCCGAGCTTTATGCCCTCTCGCCGGCGCAGCGCACGCCGGTGGTCGCCGAGCGCATCGTCGAGCGCATCATCGAGCGCATCGTCGCCAAGGCCGAGCGCACCCGCCTGCCGCAGCGCCGCAAGGGCTACACCCAGAAGGCCGTGGTCGGCGGCCACAAGGTCTATCTGCGCACCGGCGAATACGAGGACGGGCGGCTCGCCGAGATCTTCATCGACATGCACAAGGAGGGTTCGGCCTTCCGCTCGCTGATGAACAATTTCGCGATCGCGATCTCCTTGGGGCTGCAATACGGCGTGCCGCTCGAGGAGTTTGTCGAAGCCTTCACCTTCACCCGCTTCGAGCCGTCGGGGATGGTCGAGGGCAACGACACGATCAAGATGGCGACCTCGATCCTCGACTACATCTTCCGCGAGCTCGCGATCTCCTACCTCGGGCGCGACGACCTCGCGCACGCGCAGCCGGGCGACCTGCTGCCGGACGCGGTCGGCTCGGGCGAAGCGCAGTCGGAACTGGGCGGCCAGCCGCAGGTCGCGGCGATGCTCGAACGCATGACCTCGAACGGCTTTGTCCGCAGCCGGCTGACCGTGCTGCACGGCGGCGCCGGCCGATCGGCGGCGGCAACCGCTTTCGACGAGCCGGCGACCGACGGCGCCCTCGCGCTCGCGCCCGACGAGGACGAGGCGGCGACGCTGCTGCGCGAACGCATCCGCGCCGCCCGCATCAAGGGCTACGAAGGCGACAGCTGCGGCGAATGCGGCAACTTCACCCTGGTGCGCAACGGCACCTGCCTCAAATGCGACACCTGCGGTGCGACGAGCGGGTGCAGCTGATGGCTTAAAGATTCAGTCAGAATGAATCCATTATCCCCACTTTTCGGAGTTACGGTGACGAGTTACGGTGACAGTGCACTTATCTACTTGAGGCCGAGCGAGGCGGCTCGGCCGCTCGCTTCTTTGCCCGTCATCTTCTCGGTCACGCCGGCCCGGCGACATCGAGGATCAGCCGCAGCCCCAGCGCGGCGAGCGCCGCCTCGACCTGTTCCATGCGCGAGGCGTGGCGCAGGACGCCGAATACGCGCGCACTCTCGTTTCCTCCCTCGCCGTCACCCGCGGGCTTGACCCGCGGATGGATGGCCGGGTCAAGCCCAGCCATGACCGATAAGCGGTTTACCCGATCGCCTCGGCTCGCGTCACCCCGATCGGCTGATCGACAAGCCCTTCGACCGTCTCGATAAACCGCACCGTGTGCGGCATCGTCGCGTGGCGCTCGAAGGCCGCCTCGTCATGCCAGCGCGAATGCACATGGAAGAGCCGCGGGTCGCCGGTCGCGCGGAACGCGCCCATTATGACGCAGCCGGGCTCGGCCTGCGTCGGTCCCCTCGCTTCGGGCTTGTCCGATCGATCATGATATCGATATCTATATCTTGTTCGTTTGGAAAGCCGCTGAATGCCGACCCAACCACTGCTCCTCAGGCTCCCGGAATCTTTGGTACGGCGGTTCAAGCGCACGATACCGGTCCGTCGCCGCAGCAAGTTCGTGGAGGAACTGCTCGAGCAGGCATTGCCGGCTGAGCATGGCGGCGATGACGATCCGCTTTATCAGGCGGCTTTAGCCGTGGAGCGGGACGAGGCTCTGGCAGCGGAAATGAGCGAATGGGAGGCGGCAACGCTGTCGGATGGGCTTGGTCATGAGCCTTCCGAGAGAAAACGGAGTTGACCGCCTCGGCTTCTTCGGCGGCCGCCCACACCACCCGTCGAGGCGATATCTGGTGGGTGGATTTCGATCCGACGCAGGGGAGCGAGATGCGGAAGACACGGCCGGCAGTCGTCGTTACCGCCGATGCCCTCAACCGGGCACGGCGAACTGTCGTCGTCGTGCCGCTCTCGACAGGTCCGGAGCCGCGTCCACCCATCGTCGTCGCCGTTCCGTCCGCCGGCCAGCGTTCGGTCGCCGTTTGCGACCAAGTTCGTGCCGTAGATAAGCGGCGGTTCAGCCGAACCGACGGGAGACTTACCCCTGCGGACATGCGCTCGGTCGAGGAAGGTCTGCGCCGGATCCTGGAGCTGTAAGGCCTCGCTCGCACGCCGCTTCGGCGCCGTCCTTATGCGATCGCCGCCGCCCGCGTCACCTCGACGGGCTGATCGACGAGCTTCTCAACCGTTTCGATGAACCGCACCGTGTGCGGCATCGTCGCGTGGCGCTCGAAGGCCGCCTCGTCGCGCCAGCGCGAGTGCACATAGAAGAGCCGCGGGTCGCCGGTCGAGCGGAAGGCGCCCATCATGACGCAGCCGGGCTCCGCCTGCGTCGGCCCCGCCACTTCGCGCAATGCCGCCGCGACCGCTTCTTCCCGCCCCTCGCAGGCGTGGAAGCGGGCGAAAATGAACAGCTCCATCAGGTTCTCACGGCTCCAATCGGGACGAGCACCCACCTGTTCGTCGTTCCGACGAAGGTCGGGACCCATGGCCGCAGTGGATACCGGCCTGCGCCAGTATGACGAGAGACAGTAGCGGCTTTGCTGAATTTCGTCACCGACGGAGGGCAGGCCCCTCCCCGGGTAAATTCCCCGCGCGCCAAATTCGGGCGAGCCTGCTAGCCTAATCGCAGGAGCGCCCCATTTTCTCCTGGGAGGAAGAGATGCAATACGGTTTCAGCCCGCCAATCAGTGGGACGCTGTCGGCGCCCGAAAACCTCGCCCGCATCGCCGCCGAGGGCGAGCGGATGGGCTATGACTACGCCTGCGTCAGCGACCATGTCGTGCTGCCGCTCTCGATCGATGCGCGCTATCCCTACAGCGAGACCGGCGAGTTCCCGGGCCGGGCCCGCGGCGATCGGCACGAGCAGCTGATCGCCGCCGCCTTCATCGCCGGCAAGACCTCGCGCCTCAAACTCGTCACCTCGGTCACCGTCGTGCCGCACCGCCCGGCCGTGCTGCTCGCCAAGATGCTGGCGACGATCGACGTGCTCTCGAAAGGGCGGCTCGTCTTCGGCATCGGCGCCGGCTGGATGCGGGAGGAGTTCGAAGCGCTGGGCGTGCCGCCCTTCCCGGAGCGCGGCGCCGTCACCGACGAGTATCTGCTCGCCTGCCGCGAATTGTGGACCCAAGCGAATCCTCGCTTCGCCGGCAAATACGTCAATTTCGCCGACATCCTCTTCGAGCCGAAGCCGGTGCAGAAGCCGCACCCGCCGATCTGGGTCGGCGGCGAGAGCGGCCCCGCCTTGCGCCGCACGGCCCGGCTCGGCGACGGCTGGTATCCGATCGGCACCAACCCGCAGCACCGGCTCGATTCGATGAAGCGCTTCGCCGCCGGCGTCGAGCGATTGCGGGGGCTCGTGCGCGAGGCCGGGCGCGACCCCGCCAAGATCGCCCTCGCCTACCGCGTCAGCCAGATGGGAAAGGGGTTGCCGGCCAAGGCCGAGGACGGCGAGCGGCGGCTCTTTTCCGGCGAGAATTCGGATATCGTCGCCGATCTGCGGGGGTTCCGCGATTTCGGCGTCGGCCATGTCGATTTCGGTTTCGAAGGCGCGACGGCCGACGCCGTCATCGACAACATGCGCCGCTTCCGCGAAGAAGTGCTGGCGAAGGTATAACCGCCCGCCCCTCACCCCGACCCTCTCCCCGCACGCGGGGAGAGGGAGGGACCGGCGCAGCGGGAGGGTGAGGGGCTTTGTCCAAAGGAGCAGCCATTGCTGAAGCTTGGGTACAAGGCGTCGGCGGAACAGTTCGGGCCGCGCGAACTCTTGGAATTCTCCTGCATGGCCGAGGAGGTCGGGTTCGATTCGGTCTTCGTCAGCGACCATTTCCAGCCGTGGAAGCACACCGACGGGCACGCGCCGAATTCGCTCGCCTGGCTCGGCGCGCTCGGTGCGAAGACCCGCCGGGCGACGATCGGCACTTCCGTCGCCACCCCGACCTTCCGCTATCATCCCTCGATCGTGGCGCAGGCCTTCGGCACGCTCGGCGCGATGTTTCCGGGCCGCGTCGTGCTCGGCCTCGGCACCGGCGAGAGCCTCAACGAGGTGCCGGCGACCGGCGCCGCGTGGCCCGGCGCGAAGGAGCGGCGGGACCGGCTGCGCGAGGCGGTGCGGCTCATCAACCGGCTGTGGACCGAGGACCGGGTCACCTTCGAGGGCCAGTTCTACCGCACCGAAAAGGCGACGATCTACGACAGGCCGAAAGAGAAAGTGCCGGTCTGGATTGCCGCCTCCGGCCCGCTGGCGGCGGTCATGGCCGGCCAGATCGCCGAGGGGTTCATCTGCACGAGCGGCAAGAACCCGCTGCTCTATACCGAGCTGACGGCCAAGGTCGACGAGGGCTTGGGCCGGGCCGGCCGCAGCGGCGCCGATCTCGAAAGGATGATCGAGGTCAAGGTGTCGTTCGACGCCGATTTCGCGCGCGCCAAGGAGGATACGCGGCATTGGGCGGCGCTCGCCTTGACGCCCGAAGAAAAAGTGAGCGTCGAGGACCCGGTCGAGATGGAGCGCCTCGCCGCCCGACTACCGCTCGAACGCGCGGCGAGCCGATGGATCGTCTCGGCCGATCCCGAGGCGCAGATCGAGGCCATCCGGCCCTATGTCGAACTCGGCTTCCGGCACCTCGTGTTTCACGCGCCGGGCCCGGACCAGCCGCGTTTTCTGCGGCTCTATGCCGAGCAGGTACTGCCGCTGCTGCGGAAAAAATTCGGCTGAACATGGCTTCGGGCCCCCGTCTCTCGCTGATCGGGCTTTCCGGCATCAAGCTCGTCGAGCCGGGGGACGACATCGGCGGCATCGCGGTCGCGGCGCTCGCCGCGAACGACGCCGCGCCGCAGGACGGCGATGTCCTCGTCGTCGCGCAAAAGATCGTGTCGAAGGCGGAAGGCCGCTACGCCGAATTCGACGGCGTCCTCCCCTCTGGGCGGGCGAAGGCGCTCGCGGCCGAGCTCGACAAGGACCCGCGCCTCGTCGAGATCATCCTCTCCGAATCGAAGCGCCTCGTGCGGCACCGCCCGGGGCTGCTGATCGTCGAGCATCGGCTCGGCTTCGTGATGGCGAATGCCGGGGTCGACCGCTCGAACATCACCGCCCCCGGCGGCCGCGAGCGGGTGCTCTTGCTGCCGCTCGACCCCGACGCCTCGGCCCGCCGCCTCAACGAGCATCTCGCGCGCAGTTTCGGGCGGCGGATCGCGGTCGTCATCAACGACAGCTTCGGTCGGCCGTGGCGCAAGGGCGTTGTCGGCGTCGCGCTCGGCGCCGCGGGGCTGCCGGCGCTCGTCGATCTGCGCGGCCGACCGGATCTTTTCGGGCGCGAATTGCAGGTGACCGAGATCGCCTTCGCCGACCAGATCGCCGACGCCGCCGCGCTGCTCATGGGGCAAGCGGGCGAAGCGATCCCGATGGTGCTGGTGCGGGGACTCGACTGGTCGGCGCCGGACCTCCCGGCCGCCGCGCTCGTGCGCCCAGCCGAACACGACCTGTTCCGATGAGCGGCGACAAGGGCTTCGTGCTGGCGCTTTCGGGCGGGATCGGCGGCGCCAAGCTGGCGCTCGGGCTCTACCGCATCCTGCCGCCGGGCGGGCTCACGGTCGTCGCCAATACCGGCGATGATTTCACGCATCTGGGCCTGTCGATCTCGCCCGATCTCGACACCCTTCTTTATACGCTCGCCGGGCTCGACAATCCCGAGACCGGCTGGGGCCGGCGCGGCGAGACATGGACCTTCATGGCGGCGCTCGAAGCCCTCGGCGGCGAGAGCTGGTTCAAGCTCGGCGACGGCGACCTCGCGGCGCATGTCGAGCGCACGCGCCGATTGGCGGCGGGGGAGCCCTTGTCGCTGATCACGCAGGATTTTCGCCGCCGCCTCGGCGTCACGGCGCGGCTCTTGCCGATGAGTGACGACCCGGTGCGCACCCGCCTCTCGACCGCCGAGGGCTGGCTCGACTTCCAGGATTATTTCGTGCGCCGCCATTGCGCCCCGGAGATCCGCGAGATCGCGTTCGCCGGCGCCGAGAATGCCCGGCCGCTGCCCGAATTTCTCGCCGCCCTCGCCGACCCGCGCCTCGCCGCAATCGTCTTCTGCCCGTCGAACCCGTTCATCAGCATCGACCCGATCCTCGCGCTCCCCGGCGTGCGCGCGGCGCTGCGGGCGAGCGCGGCGCCGGTCGTCGCGGTCTCGCCGCTCATCGGCGGCAAGGCGGTCAAGGGTCCGACCGCCAAGATGATGCGGGAATTGGGGCTCGCCGTCGATGCCGCGAGCGTCGCGCGGCACTACGGCGACATCCTCGACTGCTATGTCGCCGACGAAGAGGATGCCGGCTCGCTGCAAGATCTCGCTGTGCCGGTCAGTGTCACGCGCGCGCTGATGCTGAGCCTCGCTGACCGCGAGGCCTTGGCGCGGCACGTCTTGCGGGCGGCCGAGCGCGCGCGATGACCGGCGCCGAGGGGATTTGGGCGGTCGTCCCGGTCAAGGAGCTGGGGCTCGCCAAGCAGCGCCTCGCCGAGCTGGTTCCAGGGGCCTCGCGCGAAGCGCTGGCGCTCGCAATGCTCGAAGACGTGCTCGCCGCGATCGTCGCGGCGCTGGTCGAGTCCCCTGGGCTTGCCGGGCTCGCCGTTGTCACCGTCGACCCGATGGCGAGCCGGCTCGCCGCACGCTACGGCGCGCGGCTCGTCGAGGCCGGCGCGCGCGACGGCCACACCGGCGCCGTCGCCGCCGCCGCCCGGCTTCTCGCGGCCGAAAAGGCAGCCGGCATCCTGGCCCTGCCGGGCGACATCCCGCTCGTGACGCCGGCGGAGATCGCGGCCGTGCTGCGGGCGCACCGGCCCGCCCCCGCCTTCACGATCGCGCCTTCCCACGACGAGCAGGGCTCGAACGCGGTTCTGTGCTCGCCGCCCGAGGCGGTCCCGCTGCGCTTTGGCGAGGACAGCTTCTTCCCGCATTTGCGCGCCGCCGAGGAACGCGGAATCCTGCCGACTGTGTTGCGCCTGCCGGGGATTGCCCTCGACATCGACAATCCGCAAGATCTGCGCCGTTTCGCGCGGATCGAGCGCGACACGCGCACCCGGGGCCTCATTCTGGCGCAGGGTTTGTTCAAGGCTCGCGACGCGGCCATCGGAGGAAGGGCGGGATGAGGATCGAGGAGGTTCTGGCGCGCGCGCGGGCGGGCGAGCCGCTTGTGCCCGAAGCGGCGCTCGCGCTCGCCGGCATCGCCGACCCGCAGCCGCTGATGCGGGTCGCGGCGGCGATCCGCGACGCCGCGCATGGCGACCTCGTCAGCTATTCGAAAAAGGTCTTCATCCCGCTGACGCAGCTGTGCCGCGACGTGTGCCATTACTGCACCTTCGCGCATCCGCCGCGTCGCGGCGAGCGGGCCTATCTCGACACGCAAGAGGTATTGGCGATCGCCCGCGCCGGCGCCGCGGCAGGCTGCCATGAGGCGCTCTTCACGCTGGGCGACAAGCCTGAGGTGCGCTACCGCGCGGCGCGGGAGGAACTGGCCCGGCTCGGGCACGAAACCACCCTCTCCTACCTGGCCGAGATGGCGGGGCTCGTCTTTCGCGAGACGGGGCTATTGCCGCATCTGAACCCGGGCGTCATGAGCCGGGCGGATATCGAGGCGCTGCGCAAGGTCTCGATATCGCAAGGGATCATGCTCGAAACCGCTTCCGAGCGGCTGGCCGGCCGCGGCGGCCCGCATTTCGGCTCGCCCGACAAGCGGCCGGCCGTGCGCCTCGCGACGATCGCGGCGGCGGGCGAGGCGGCGGTGCCGTTCACTTCCGGCATCCTGATCGGCATCGGCGAGAGCCGCGCCGAGCGCCTCGAAGCGCTGCTCGCATTGCGCGGCCTGCACGAACGCCACGGCCACATCCAGGAAATCATCATCCAGAATTTCCGGGCGAAGCCGGGAACGCGGATGGCGGGTGCGCCCGAACCCTCGCTCGACGAGCATCTGTGGACGATCGCCGCCGCGCGGCTCGTCTTCGGCGCGGCGATGCACATCCAGGCGCCGCCCAACCTGAACCCCGAGGCCCTGCCGCAGATGATCGCGGCGGGCATCGACGATTGGGGCGGCGTCTCGCCGGTGACGCCCGACCACGTCAACCCCGAGGCGCCGTGGCCGGCCCTCGACCGCTTGGCCGAGCAGACCGCGCGGGCGGGAAAGCTCCTTGTCGAGCGACTTGCAATTTATCCCGAGTACGCCTGCGACCCGGCGCGCTGGATCGATCCGGCATTGCGCACGGCATTGTTGCGCGCCAGCGACGCCGACGGGCTCGCCCGCCCCGACGCATGGGCCGCCGGCGCCGGGATGCCGCCGCCCTCCGAGCATCGCCGCTCGCCGCGGCCGGGCGACCCGCTTCTCGCGACCCTCGATCGCGCGAGCGCCGGCGAGGGCCTCGCCGAGGACGATGTCGTGCGCCTCTTCGCGGCGCGGGGCGAGGCTTTCGCCGCCGTCTGCGAGGCCGCCGACCGGCTGCGCCGCGAAGTTAACGGCGACACGGTCAGCTATGTCGTCACGCGCAACATCAATTACACGAACATCTGCTATTTCCGCTGCCAGTTCTGCGCCTTCTCGAAGGGCAAGCTCAGCGAGAATCTGCGCGGCCGGCCGTACGACCTCGACCTCGAGGAAATCCAGCGGCGCGTCGAGGAAGCCTGGGCGCGCGGCGCCGGCGAGGTCTGCCTGCAGGGCGGCATTCACCCCGAATATACCGGCGCCACCTATCTTTCGATCTGCCGGGCGATCAAGGAGGCGGTGCCGGAGATGCACATTCACGCCTTCTCGCCGCTCGAGGTTTTTCAGGGCGCGAGGACGGCGGGCAAACCCGTCCCCGATTTTCTCCGCGAATTGAAGCGGGCGGGGCTCGGCTCGCTCCCCGGCACCGCGGCCGAGATCCTCGACGACGAGGTGCGCACGATCATCTGCCCGGACAAGATCAAGACGGCGGAATGGCTCGCGGTCATGGAGGCGGCGCACCGCGTCGGGCTCAGGAGCACCGTGACGGTCATGTACGGACATGTCGATCGCCCGGTTCATTGGGCGCGTCATTTGCTGCGCATCCGCGCGCTACAGGCGAAGACCGGCGGCTTCACCGAATTCGTGCCGCTGCCCTTCGTGCCGATGGAGGCGCCAATTTATCTCAAGGGCCGCGCCCGGCCGGGCCCCACTTGGCGCGAAGCGGTGCTGATGCACGCGGTCGGGCGGCTCGCCCTCCACCCGCAGATCGCCAACGTGCAGACGTCCTGGGTCAAGATGGGCGCCGCCGGCGTATTGCGCTGCCTCGAAGCCGGCGCCAACGATCTGGGCGGCACCTTGATGAACGAGAGCATCACGCGGGCCGCCGGGGCGGTCAACGGCGAGGAGATGCCGCCCGAGGCGATGGAGGGCCTGATCCGCTCATTGCGCCGCACGCCGCGCCAGCGCACGACGCTCTACGGCGATGCGCCGGCGAGCCGGATCGCCGCTTCCTTCGACGCGCCGCCGCTCAGCGATCCGGTCAACACCCCCGCCCGCCGCTACGAGCGCCAAGGCGCGGCGGCGGTTTGAGGGCTCCCGATACCATTCAAATTTCCCAGTCCTCCAGTCGCAAGCCGGGCACCCGATCGAACTCGCCGACATTGTGGGTTACGAGGACGAGGCCGCGGGCCATCGCTTGGCCGGCGATCAGTACGTCATCGCCGCCGATGGGCATCCCCCTGGAGGCCAGAAAGGCTCTGATCTCACCCGCCTGCCGGGCGTCTTCCCGGTCGAATTCGACGATCCGAAAGCGCAGGGCATCGACAAGCCCGACGTTGCGATCCGCACGGCGGCTCTTGAAGGCGCCGTAGCAGAGTTCGTGCACCACGATCGCCGAGACCGCTACATCGTCGACACTCTCCCGCCGCACGCGTCGCGCGAGGTTTGAACTCGAATCGTTCAGGAGCCCGATGACGGCATTCGCATCGAGCAGAAACCGGATCACGGGAACAATTTGTCGAGCCCCGGGCGCGATTGCGGCTGCGGCTGCTCGTCGGCGGCTTCGGCAACCTCATCGTCGAGCTTGCCGGCGATCCCGTCGAGCCAACTCCAATCGTCCGCGAGCGGCTCCAGCACGACCGCGGCTCCGTGGCGGCGGATACGCACCTCCTCGCCGGCAAAGCGAAATTCCTTCGGCAGCCGAACGGCCTGCGATCGGCCGGACCAGAACAGCTTTGCCTTATGCATCGATACTCCGCATGTCATCTACGAATGATAGATACCGTCGATCGCGGCGTTCTGAAAGCCTCCGCTCCGCCATTCCGACTGCGGCGGGGAGTTCGGAACAGTCGGGATTGAGGCGCTACTTCGGGCCCTTGACCGCCGTCAGGTAGTCGACGATCGCCGGCACCGCCTTCTCGTCGACCGGCGCCTTGTAGACGTTGCGCATCTTGTTGACTTCGATCTCCCAAGCCGCTTTCGGCAGCGTCGGCTGATTGAGGATCATGCCGGCCGAATGGCAGCCGAGGCAGTTGCTGCGCGCAACCGCGACCCCGGGCCCGTCGGGGAGCGCCCGCGTGCTCTCGGGCAGGGTCACGGCCACCGAGGCGAGCTTCGTCGGAACTTTCGCCGCGACCGCCGAGACGAGGAGAAGGGCGCCGGCGAGCGGCGCGAGCATCAGGATTTTGGGGCTCATTGTCGGACCCTCCTCACGCCGCTGCGACCGTGGTCGCTTCGACCACGTTGCGCATGAAGCCTGCCGGGTTCCAGTTGGGCGCGGTCGGCTGCACCTCGCCGTTCGTGTTGGTGCACCGGCATAAGAGCGTGTAGCCGCCCTTCTCTCTCGGCGTGAAGTGGGCCGTCCAGCGCCGGAAGCCGTATTTGCCCTCGTCCCGCCCGAGGCGCGCGGCGTGCCAGCTCTTGCCGCCGTCGGCGGAGAACTCGACGCGCTTCACCCCGGCATCGCCGCCGAACGCGATGCCGCGCACCAGATGCGGCTTGCCGGCCGGGACCGTCGCGCCGGAGGCGAGATTGGTGATGAAGGAACGCGGGTTCATCCGGTTGATCGGCACCATCTTGACGCCGGCCTCGCCCGGCTTCATGTCGGCGCGCCGGTTGTCCGGGATCGTGTAGGCGGTCTTCATCCAGAAATTCGTGTCCGGGCTGTCGAGGATTTCGATGTCGTTCAGCATCTTGACCCAATAGGTCGCATACCACCCCGGCACGACGAGGCGCAGCGGAAAGCCGTTCAACAGCGGCAGCACCTTGCCGTTCATCGCATAGGCGATCATCACCTCGCCGCCGCGGGCGTGGTCGATCGCGAGCGACTTCATGAAATCGGGGCCTTGCGGCACCACTGGCTCGTCGAGCCCATTGAAGCGGACCTGCACGGCCCCCACCTTGACGCCCGCCCGGTCGAGCACGTCCTTGAGCCTGACGCCGGTCCAGCGCGCGTTGCCCATCGCGCCGTTGCCCCATTCGCCGCCGGGAACGCGCGGCTGAAAAAAGCCGCGCGAATTGCCCGAGCACTGGTTGACCGCCGCGATCTCGACGCGCGGCAAGGCGAGGACCTCCTTCAAGGTCAACGACAGCGGGCGCTCGACATGACCGTGCACGTTGAGCCGGAACTTGTCGGCGTCGATCCGCGTCGGGATCACCGCCCAGTGCCAGCGCACGAAGAAGCGGTCGTTCGGGGTAAAGACCCCCTTGTCGTAGACCTCGAACGGCGTCTCGAGAAGCGGCGGCCGGGTGCGCTGCAGGATCATCGCGCCCTTTTGCGGGAAGGCGGCCGTGACCGGCCGCTCGTCCGGCCCTCCCGGCAACGGCAGGCTCGCCATCGTCTGCGCCCAGGCGGGCGAGGCGAGCCCCGCCAGCCCCGCGACGCCCGCCTGCCGCAGCAGACCGCGGCGCGTCATTCGCCGCCAATCGATCGACACGTCGTCCATTGGTCTTGTCCTCCCCTCCGCAATTTTCATGTTATTGCCGCCGGCGCTTGCGGCACGGTTCGCCAGAATTCGATGTCGTGACCGAAGAAGATGCGGGCGCCGCCGGCTTGCAGGCGGGCCAGCCGCTCGAGCGAGACGAGCATCGCCGCCTTGTCGTGGGCGAAGCGCGGCAGCCGGCGCTCTTCGAGAGTGCGGCAGAAATAACAGGAATCGGCGGCGAGCACGATGTCGCCGCCGTCGAGGCGCAATTTCAGCGACTGATGCCCCGGCGTATGGCCGTAGGTCGGCAGGCAGACGACGGCGCCGTCGCCGAACACATCGTATTCGCCGTCGATCAGCTTCCGTTTGTGGCCGAGGTCGAAATCGCGCCGGTCGAAGCCGCGGCGGGCGGCGATGTCGGGGTCGATGCCGGCCTCCCACTCGGCGCGCTGCACGAGCATCGTCGCGTTCGGGATCTGCGCGTTGCCGCCGACATGGTCGAAATGCAGATGCGAGTTGATCAGGATGTCGATCTCGGCCGGGTCGCGGCCGAGCGCGGCCAGCCGCGCGCCGACCTCCTCGCCCGCGCGGTAGTCGAAATCGAAGAGCGACATCAGGCGCGCTCCGAGCCGTCCCGCGGGGTCACGCTGGCAGTCGATATGCATGCCGGCGTCGAAGAGGACGCGGCCCTTCGGATGTTCGATCAGATAGGCGGGTATCGGCAGGCGCACGCGGCCCTCGCCGCCTTCCATCAGATAGCCGAGTTCGCCTTCGAGATGGCCGCAGCTCAGCGCGAAAACGGCGAGGCTCATCGCTTTCCTCGCCTCAGAGCGTGTGAAGGAATTGGATCGACGCCATGCGTCCTTCGAGACGGCCGCTTCGCGGCCTACTCAGGATGAGGGACATTCCCCAACGTCATCAACGATTCCCCTCATGCTGAGGAGCACCCGTCAGGGTGCGTCTCGAAGCACGCACGACCACGATGCGACCCTCTTCCTGATTCTTTCATAAGCTCTCAGCCGAGCAGCGCCCGGGCGATCGTCTCCCACTCCTCTTTGAGCGGCATAGAGGAGACCGGCTTCCCGGCGCGGCCGTACCAGCCGCCGGCGTTCGACATGTCGCCTTCGACGCGGTGCAGATAGGCATGCACCCAGGCGCCGGTCGGGTCCGCCTGCTGCTGCGCGCAGCGATGCGCCTTCGGCCAATCGCCTTTCGCTTGCCACCACAGCGCCGCTGCCGCGGAGCCGAGCCCCGCCGGCGGCATATCCTGCGTCAGCGAGCTTTTGAACGCCGCGAAATCCATATCGTCATCTCCTTCCCTCAGGCGATGAGACGGTCGAGCCGGTCGCGCAGCCGATAATAGCCGCCGACGAGCGGCAGAAACCAGGGGTTCCCGGTATAGAGCGGGTGGGTCGGGAAATCGTCCCCGTCATAGCTGCAAGCATAATTGGCGACGCGCGCCAGCTTGCGCGCCGTCTGATGGCCGAGATAGGTCATCATGGCGATGCCGCTGCCGTTGCAGCCGAGGCAGAAATGAAGCCCTTCCGACACGCCCATATGCGGCAAGGCGTCGAGCGTGAAGGCGGTGTTGCCGTCCCAGGCGTGCGTCAGGCGCACGCCCTCTAATTGCGGGAAGCGCGCGGTCATGTAGCCGTAGAGGATGCGCGCGCTCTCCTTCTGGTCGATATGGGTGAAGCGGGCGCGGCCGCCGAACACCATGCGCCGCCCGTCGGGCGACATGCGGTAATAGCAGAGGACCCGCTTCGTATCGGACAGCGTGCGCCCCTTCGGGACCAGCGAGGCGGCCAGATCCGGCGGCAACTCTTCGGTCGCGATGATATGGCTCGCGACCGGCACGACGCGCCGGCGCAATGAGGGCGTGAGGCGCCCGGTATAACCATTGGTGGCGATGACGACGTCGCCGGCCAGAAGCGTGCCGCGCGCCGTCTCGACCCGCCAGCCGGAGCCCGCGCGCGCCAGCCCTTCGACCGCCGCCTCGCCGCACACCGTCATGCCGCGGCGGCGGCAGGCGGCCAGCAGCCCCGCGTAATAGAGCGCCGGGTGCAATTTGCCCGAGCGCTCGACGACCATGCCGCCATAATAATAGTCGCTCGCGAGCTCCTCGCGCTGGCGCTCGCGCGGCACCATGTAGGCGCCCGATTGCGCCCCGTCATTGAGCAGCGCGAGCCGCTTTTCGAGGGCGGCGTAATGGCCGCGCGTCCAGGCGCCGACAAAGCGGCCGCGCTTCTCCCAATGGCAGGCGATCCCCTCTTCCTCGATCAGCCGATCGACGAGCGCAAAGGCGTCGGCGCCATCGGAAAGGAAGGCGCGGGCCCGCCCCTCCTCGACCTTGAGCGTCCGGCCGCTGAAGCTCTTGCCGATATTGACGCCGCCGCTGACGGCGCCGCCGTTGCGGCTGCTCGCGCCGAAGCCCAATTCGGCGGCTTCGAGCACGACCGCCTCGATCCCCGCCTTGGCCAGTTCGAGCGCCGCGGAAAGCCCGGCATAGCCGGCACCGACTATGGCGACGCGCACGTCTTTCGGCACCTCGGCGGGCTCGCCGACGGCCGGCCGGTAGGCTTCCCACCAATAGGGATAGGGCTGGAAATCCGGGTGGAAGATGTCGGGATTTGCCATCGACAATCCAGAACCGATCGAATCCCGATGACTATACCATGCGGCTTAGCGATCCGGCCGGTTGCACCTTCGCAATTGTGATATTGACAATCAAGAGCAAAATATGTACAATTGCGGGCGCCATTTTCTCGACACCCCGAGGAGCGCTGCCGATGGTCCGTGCGAGATGATGATATCGCCTAAGCTCGGGGGCACCCCTGTTCCCGACCTGCATTTACCAGGTGGAACAGGTGGACGCCATCCGCCGGGTCGCCACCCGAGGGCAATTCCAAGCGTCCGACGCCTCCGCCGGTTCAAGCGCCGCGGAAAGGCCGGCATAACCGGCCCCCGACAGTGGCGACGCGCGCCTCCTCCCACGAAAAGGGATCGGGGCGAAAATCCGGAACTGGCGATCGTCGGCCTCCCCGGCCGCGTCAATGAAACCGCGGCATCACTTCTTTGCACAAGAGCTCGAGCGAGCGCATCACCTGCGGGTGCGGGATCCTGGTGCCGCAATTCATCTCGGCGAGGATGCCGTCGAGGCCGAGTTCCTCGCGCAAGGCATCGAGCCGCTCCGTCACCGCCTGCGGCGTCCCGACGATGATCTTGTCACGCAACGCCTCGTCATAGGTGATCGTCTGCAGCCGCCGGCCGCGCGCCGCCCGGTCCTCGACCGCCCGCACCCCGGCGCGCGTCGCCGAATCCTCGAGCCGTTCGCCGAGATAGCGGTAGAAATACATGATGCTCTCTTCCGGCTCTTCGCGCGCCGCCTTCTCGGTCTCGGCGAGGTAGACCGGCGCGCGCAGGAACACCTGGCCTTCGCCCGGGTGCCCGGCCGCCTTCCAGGCCTCGCGGTAGGCGCGGATGTTGGGCAGCAGCTCGGAGAGCGTGCCGAGGCGCACCGCCACGAACACGCCGTGCCCGAGCTTGCCGATCGCCGGAAAGGTGTCGGGGCTGTTGGCGGCGATGCGGATCTCCGGATAGGGCTGCTGATACGGCTTCGGGGTCAGCTTGACATCGGTGAACGTGTAATATTTGCCCTCGTAGGAAAAAGCGGGCTTGGTCCACGCCTCCTTCAGTATTTCCAGCGTCTCGGCAAAGCGTTCGCGGCTCTCGCCATAGGGCACGCCATAGGCCTCGTAGGTGCGCGGAAAGCCGCTCCGCCCGACGCCGAAGATCAGCCTGCCGTGGCTGATCTGATCGACCGTGGCCGCTTCCTCGGCGAGGCGCAGCGGATGGCACAGCGGCAATACCTGCACGGCGGTGCCGATCTTGATGCGGCTGGTGCGCGCGGCAATGGCGCTGGCGATCGTCAACGGCGCCGACAATACCGAGCGCTCCGGCGCCACATGGATCTCGGCGAGCCACATGGCGTCGAGCCCCCAGCGCTCGGCGGCGTCGACCTCGGCCATCGAGCGGGTGAAGGCTTCGGGCTGCGTGAGCCCGGCGGGGCACTGGAACTCGTGGAACATGCCGAATTCGAAGGCCATAAGAGCCTCTCCTTTTTCTTCTCCTCGGTCAGCTTAGGATCGAACCGGCGCCCACGCCAGCCGAGAAATCGCGGAGGGCCCCGCGGCAGGTTGCTAAAAGGCCATATAATGCGCTAAAAACGGATAGCTCACGGAGGTGTGCGCCATGCCTCGCAAAGAGCAGCGTCGCGAGAATCTCGAGCGGTGGCGGGCGTGAGCGAGGCGCTCGCTTCGTGGGCGGTCGAGGCCGAGGACGAGGGTGTCCTCGGGCAATGCCGCTCTGCCGAGGCGCTCTACTACGACGGCCGATATGACGAGGCGCTCGCTCTCGCCCGCACGGCCTTCGCCGCGGCCGGCGAAAGCGAAGCGGTGGCCGATTTCTGCGGCTGGCTGTTCAGCAATTGCGGGCGCCACGGCGAGGCGGCCGCGGCCTACGAAGCGCTCTTGCGCTGCCGCCCCGGCTGGGCCGCGGGGCACCGCCACGCGAGCGGCTCCTACGCGGCGATCGGAGAGACCGAGCGCGCGCTCTTCCACGCGCTGCGCGCCTATGCGCTGCGGCCCGCGGACTGCGGCATCGCGTGCCACGCGACGGAACTCCTGTTGCGCAGCGACCGTCTCGAGGAGGCGGCCGAGATCGCCCGCCGCACTGCCAACGGGCATCCGGGAAACGAGGTCGCCTTTCGCCTTCTCTCCGAAGCCGAGATGCGATTGGGGGACGAGGCGGGGGCGCTCGCGGCGATCGACCGGGCGCTCGCGCTCGCCGGCGGCAAGGTCGAGTACCAGCTGCACCGCGGCCACCTCCTTTGCCGTCTCGGCCGCTGGGATGAGGCCATCGAGAGCTTCGGCGAGGCGCTGTCGATCGAGCCGGCGAATGTCGCGGCGCAGCGGGCGCTGCTTTCGGCATTGCTCGACAGCGGGCGGGTCGAGGAGGCGCTGGCCTATGGCGGCGCCCTCATTCATGCCGCACCCGACAGCGAGGAGATCGGCCAGGCTCTGCTGGAGACGCTCAATCGCCGCTTCGCGACGCTCGACGGCGATTACATCGTGCTCGGGGAGCGGCGTCTCAAACCATTGCGCCCGCCCCGGCCGCTGCCACGCTGGTCGGACGGGCTCGGGACGCAAGCGCGCGTCGTCCTGGCGCTCGTCATTCGCGAGGCCCGCACCCGCTTCGCCGAGGCCAAGCTCGGTTACGGCTGGGCGCTGTTGGAGCCGATCCTCCACATCCTGATGCTGTCGTTGGTGTTCGCCGTGCTGATGCGCGGCCAGCCGCCGATCGGCCGCGAATTCTTCATCTTCTATTACACCGGCATCATCCCCTACCACATGTTCGTCCACACCAGCAGCAATCTCGCTTACGCGATTTCCGGCAGCGCCGCGCTCCTGCAATTGCCGCTGGTGACGACGCTCGACCTCGTCATCGCGCGCGGCCTCGTCGAATTCGTCACCGACGCGCTCGTCGCCGTCATTCTCCTCGTCGGGCTGAGCGCGTTCGGCCTGCATGCCCGGCCGCACGACCTCTTCGGGATTGGCGCGGCGCTGATCGCGAGCTGGCTGCTGGGCTGCGGTTGCGGCATCGTCAATGCTGTCGTCAATCGTTTCGTCAAATCCTGGGACAAGATCTGGGTGCAGCTGGCCCGCGTCCTGTATTTCACCTCGGGGATATTTTATGTGCCGGCGATGATGCCGGACCGGATCCGCGACATTCTGGTGTGGAACCCGGTATTGCAGGCCGTCGAATGGTTCCGTTCGAGCTTTTTCGAGGGCTACGACCCGCACTGGCTCGACAGATCCTATCTCGCGGGATTGGCGCTGTTGGCCGTCCTCCTCGGCCTCGGGCTCGAACGGCGCCTGCGGCCGCGTCTTTTTGAGCCGTCATGATCGCACTCGAAGGCGTCTCCAAATCCTACCGCACCCGCACCAGCCGGCAGGTCGTGCTCGACGACGCGAGCGCCCTTTTCCCCACCGGCCACAATTTCGGGATCCTCGGCGCCAACGGCTCCGGCAAATCGACGCTCGTCCGCCTTCTCGCCGGCACCGAAATGCCGGACAGGGGCGTCATCAGGCGCGACGCGCGCGTCTCGTTCCCGCTCGGTTTCGGCGGCACGTTTCATGCCGCCTTGTCGGGCCGCGAGAACGTCGCGTTCGTCGCCCGGCTCTACGACGCCGACCGGCGCGCCGCGATCCGATACGTCGAGGATTTCGCCGAGCTCGGGGACTATTTCCGCATGCCGGTCAACACCTATTCGGCCGGGATGCGCGCCCGCCTCGCCTTCGCAACCTGCCTCGCCATCGATTTCGACATCTACCTGATCGACGAGGTAACCGAGATCGGAGACCACCGCTTTCGTAAGAAGTGCGCCGAGGCGTTTCGCGCTCGGATGCAGCATTCGGAGATCATTCTCGTCACCCATAACCCGCAGACGATCCGGCAATACTGTGATCGGGGCGCGGTCCTCGCGAGAGGCGAGATCAGATTGTACGACGACATCGGCGCCGCGCTCGCCGCCTACCAGCGAATGCTCGGGAGCGAAGCCGCATGAGCCTCGAGCCTGTGTCGCCCTCAGCCCCGCCGGCGGAGCGCGGCAGGATCATCCGCCTGCCGTTCCGCCCGCCGCTGCCGTATTCCGTGACGAGCCGGGGCAGGCGCCGGATTTCGTTTGCCTCCCTGTCGTTCCTGCTCGTCGTCGCACTGCCGACGCTCCTCGCCGCCGTCTATTTTTTCGCCGTTGCCGCCGACCAGTACGTCGTCGAATCTCGCATTGCCGTGCGCTCGGCCGGCCCGGTGCGCGGCGACGCCCCGAGCTTGCTGCGCGGCAGTGTCGCCGCCGCCCAGCTCAGCCTCGATTCGAACATCGTCGTGCAGTACATCGAAAGCCGCGCCATCGTCGACGACATCGGCCAAACCTTCGACCTGCGCAAGATCTTCTCGCGACGCCGGGCGGACCGGCTTTCGCGCCTGTCGCTTCCCGTCCCCGTCGAAGAGCTGGTGCGCTACTGGAAGGGCCAGGTCGACGCCTTCTTCGACACCGGCGACGGAACGATCACTGTCAAAGTGCGGGCTTTCACGCCGACCGACGCGCTGGCAATCGCGCGCGCCATCGTCGAATCCTCGCAGCGCCTGGTAAATGCGCTGTCGCAGCGCGCGCGGCGCGACACCTTGCGACAGTCGCAGGAGGAAGTGCGGCATGCCGAAGCGCGCCTCACGCAAGCGCTTGCGAAGCTGCGCGAATTCCGCGATCGAAAGGGCGTCGTCGATCCGAAGGAGACGGCAGATCGCACGCTCTCGCTCGCCGCGAAGGTGCGCGAACAGCGACTCGCCGCCGAGGCCGAGCTCTCGATCCTGAAAAAATACCTGCGCGACAAGACGCCGGCGATCGCCATGCTCGAGGCGCGGATCGCGGCGCTGACGGCGCAGCAGCACGCGCTCGATGCCGAGGTGACCGCCTCCCAAGGCCCGCGCGCGCAGGCGCTTTCCGCCGTCATGGGCTCCTACGACCAACTCGCGGCGGAGCGCAGTTTCGCCGAAACCGCCTATCGGCACGCATTGGCCGCGCTCGACCGTTCGCGCGCCGATGCCGACCGGCGGCAGATCTATCTCGCCGATTTCGTCGCGCCGAGCCTGCCGCAGGAGGCGCTCTATCCCCGCCGCTGGCGCGCAGTCGGTCTCGTCCTGTTGATCGCGTTTGCCGTCTGGGGGATCGGCGGGCTCATCGTGCAGGCGGTGCGCGACCACCTCTGAGGCGTTCGCTACCCCTTCGCCGGCTCGCGCGTTTTCGCCCTGCGGCGCAGTGTCGGCGGTGGAAAGATCCGGTCCCTTTGGTTGGCGGCAACATAGATCGCCTTGTTGGTTTCGACATTGAAACGGAGCAGACCCTGCTGCGTCGAGAACTGCGGCGCCGCCATGATCCGTTCGGCGAGCTCGAGATGATTGCCGATGTCGAAGAACTCGATCCTCTGCGGATGATAAGTTGCGAGCTGCAAGAAATTTCGGGTGCGCGAGGCGATGACCCGGCAACCGAGCTCGATCGCCTGCGCGATCGGCCCCGAGGAGGATTGCCCGACATCGAGATAAGGCATCACCACTGCGTCGCAGATCGCCATGCCAGCGAGAAAATCGCGCTCGTCGAGGGCGCCCATGAAATGCAGGCGGCCCGACAGGTCCTTTGGGTGGTGAACGAGAATGTCGCGCAGCGACTGGTCGATCGACACCGACAACGACAAGCTCTCTTGGCCCGCTTCGGTCTTGGCTCGCTCGATCAGGCTCGTGTCCACATAACCGGCATCGAGCAGACTCGCGATGCGCAGGTCGATCGGCTGATTACGCGGGATTTCGTTCGGATGCAGGCCGCCGAAGATCAGCATGTGATATTCGCCCGGCAAGTGCTGCATGGCCCGGATCACGGTCTCAAAGCCCTTGTACCGGCCGAAGAACCCGAAGACGCCGATCAGCCTGGCGTCGTCGGACACCTTGCCGAGAAGCGGGAAGCGTTCGCGCCGCGCGCCGGCGCGGACCTCGCGCGCTTCCGCCTCGCCGAGAAAAGCGAGCGGGTGATCGTATACTTCCCGGATGCCGTGAAGCTCTGCCATCTGCCGCAAATCATGGCGGTTGTGCACGATGGCGACAGCCCGCTTTCTTCGCTGGGCCCGCCGGATGCGATGGACGACGCCGGCGGACAGCAGGTTGTTGCGCAGATATTGCGAGTGCAGCCGCAGCGCGGTGACGAGATCGAGCCGGCGCAGCGCCCTGGCCCACGCAGCGAAATCGAATTCGGGCGTCGCCAGCATGGTGTGAAACGTCACCGAAATCTGCGGCGCGGCGGCGACGATCCAGCCGAACCGACGGTAGATGTCCCTCGCCCCGCGACCCAGGGTTCCGTGTTCGAGCTGCAGGTTGACGGCGTCGAACCGGCCGATCTCGCGGCAGATTTCCTTGATGTGCCGGTCGCCGAGCCGACGGATCCGACTGTGCCGGCCACGCAACAAATATTGGTCGAGGCCGTAAACGGTGACCTCGAAATCACGGTTCAGCTGCTTCTCGAGCGCATGGCAATAAGCGCCGATGCCGCACAACTCGTCGACCGCCGAGATCAGCGCCATCCGCGCACGCGACGCGCGCATGGCCGGCTGGAGCGGCGTGCCGATTGGCGCCGCGGCCGAAAACGTCGGGCCGTCCGCCCGAAATTCGAAGGCCGTCATGTTCAGCCCCTCTGTGCCGGTTCTGCCCCCGTCTCGCTACAGCCGCGCGCGTGCAGACGCGCAAGCGCCATTTGCGTCATCGGATTGCGCCGCTCGAGGGCGCGCACTTTCGCTTCCAACCGCGCCCCGAGGATGCCGGCCCGGGGCAACGCGCCGTCGCGCCAAAACGGCGCGCCGGACCCGAAAAAGCCGAGCGTGTCGAGAAAGGCGATCGCGAAATAATAGCTTTCGGGCAACGACTCGCCGACCGCCCGCGCCACGACCGTCCCGTCCTCGGCAATCGCGCTGTCGAGACACCACGAAAGAAGCCGGTCGAGTTCGTGCGCGGCGCGCCGGCGCTGGTCCGCGCGCATTGCGTTCCAGCCGAGCCGCAGCAGCGTCGCAACGTCATAATTATTGTGGCTCGTCATCCCCTCTTCGTCGAGCCAGCCATAAGGATAAATCTCGTCACGGATCGCGAACAGCGTGTCGGCCAGCTTCCGCCAATGCGCGATTGCGCCGTCGAGATAGCGCGCGATATGGAACGTGATGCTCAGATCCGTCGTCCGCAGCACGCGGCCGCCGAGCTCGTAAGCCGCCCCGAAGAACCCTGTCATAGGATCCTGCCAATCGGCGATGAAGCGGTGGACAACCCCTTCCAGCCGCCGGTCCCATGGGTAGTCGGCCGGCCGTCGTCGCAAAATCAGACGGACGAGATTGGCGCTCGAGAGATTGAGTTCCTTGCGGCGATCGAGACCGTCCTCGGCGGGGTGTGAGACGAAGAGCTCCTCGAAATACGATTGGAGCCGGTGCGGATCGTTGATCCGATCGAGAAAACGCGCCGGCCTCGGCGAAGCTCCGGGATCTTCCGCGAGCATCTGGTCGACGGATGCGTCGAGCTTCAGAAACCAGATCTCGGTCGGGATGCCGTAGCTGCCGTCCTCGTTGCAATGGAGCGCGCTCGGCGGCGCCGGCATCAGCGCATAGCGCCGCACGCGCGTTAGCGCCGCGCAGCCGCCGGCCGCATCGCCGGTATATTCGAGCCACCAGCAAAGCTCGCGCAACGCCTGCCGCAGCCCCGAGGTGTCCGCTCCCAAGGCCTCCTCGTCCGAGAGTCGCTTCTGGATCGCGTGAATTTCCGGTTTCGCCATTTTGCGCAATTCCGTGATCGCCGGGAAATTCCTGGCGATCTCCGAGCGAGGATCGACCCGTTCGCGCCGCGGACGAACGTCGAACCCGACGGTCATCGCGATATCGCTTCCGCGGTCGCCCGCAACGGCATGGTGGCCGGCGCCTCGACGAAGGCGGCGAACAGGATCATCGCCAACAGCCCGAGCGCGCCGATGACCGCCGCCAACATCAGCGGGCTGCCGCTCGGCGCCAGCGCCAATGCGGCGGTCGCCGAGGCCGCGCCGCCCATCTGCAGAAAGCTTGTCAGGCCGGAGGCCGCGCCGGCGGAGCGCTCTTCGACGCTGAGGCTGCCGGCAACGGCATTGGGGGTGACGAGCCCGCTGCCGCAGCAGACGACGATCATCGGGCCGACGATCGCGTAAGGCCCCGCGAGGCCGAAGAAGGCGAGCATCAGCATCGCCACGCCGGCCGGGACCAGCACCGCGCCGCCGAGCGCAATCATGCGGTTGATCCCCAACCGGCGCGACAGCCGGTTCGAGATGAAGCTGCCGACGAGAAACCCGAGCGGCGGCAGCGCGGCGTAAAAGCCGTAATCCTCCGGCGAGACGGCGAATGTGTTGATCAGCACCGCCGGCGCCCCGGCGGCGAAGACGTGCGAGCCCGCATGCGCACCCATCGCGGCGCACGCATAAGCGACAAACATCCGCTTGCCGAGCAGCGATCGATAGGCGGCGGCCATGCTCCAGGCCGGGCCGGCATCCGCGCCTGCGCGGGTTTCCGGGATGAAGCGCCAGGCCAGCAGCAGGGCGCCGCCGGCGAAAATCGCCACCGCCGCGAAATCGGCCCGCCAGCCGAAGAATACCAGAAGGTAGCCGCCGAGGATCGGCGCCAGCGCCTGGATCACGGTCATCACGAAAGCGAGACCGGCGATCACCTGCGCGGCCTCCTCACGACGGTACGAGTCGCGGATCGTCGCCCGCCCGACGACGAGCCCGGCGCAGGCGCCGATCCCCTGCAGCACACGCGCGGCGATCAGGATTTCGACCGACGGGCTGGCGAGGCAAATCACGCTGCTCAAGACCCCGATGATAAGGCCGAGGATCAGAACCCGCCGCCGACCGTAGCGATCGGAAAGCGGCCCGAGGAACAACATGCCGACCGAGAACGCCAGCAGGTAGCCGACAAAAGTCAGCTGCACCGAGGCGATCGGCGCCTCGAGCCCACGCGCGATGTCCGGCAGCGCCGGGACATAGATGGTCGAGGAGACCATCCCGAAGGTGGCGGCGGCGCCGATTGCCGCGAGCAACGCCAGCCGGGAGCCCCCTTGCGCTGAAAGGCGTCTTGTCATCAATGCTTCCTCCCTGACCGATCCTTGTCGATCCGAGTGATCGCGCTTGCGTGCGTTTGGACCGAGCATGCGAGGCGCTCGCCCTCGCCTCGTTCGGCTCGGCGTGACTGACGCGACGGCTGGCGGATCCGCGGCGGCGGGCAGCTGGCGAGCCGGATCGGCCGGCGTGCGAGCCAGTCGTCGAGCGGGGCCACCGGCAGAAGCGGTCCGTCGCCATTGCTGTCCGGCGACAGCGAAACGGTAAGGCGCCGAGCGCCCCGCGGCCAGATGATGTCGAGCCGGCGAACGAGGCGGCCTCCGGCGCGCCGCCCCCGACTGTCGTCGCGGCGCGGCAGTTCAGCGATCTCGATGCGATGATCGCGAGCCGGCCGGCGACCGTGCAGCCCTTCGACATCGGCAACGGCAAAAGAGCGCGCGGGGGGCGGCGACGACAGCCGGAAGCGTGCACCGCGGGGTTCCAGAATGCGCGCCGTCAGACGGTCCTCGCCGAGCCGGAAGCGGGCGACCGAGCGCCCGATCGAGACAGGTTCGGCGCTGGTATGCATCCGCCACACGACGTCGCCGCCAACCCGCGGATCGATTTCGTCCGCGATCACGACATCGCGAGCGATCAGCGCGGCGCCGCGACGGATGCTGCCGGGCGGCCGGCCGTAAGCGGCGGAAAGGTCGATTACCACCCATTTGCAATCGCCCTCGACACAGCTGCCGATGATCGGAGCCGGTGCGTTGGCGCGCTGGTTCTCGTTGTCGATGAGCAGCGTGTTGTGACCGGCGGTTTGCGCCCGGTAATAGCGCCACCGCTGGCCCGGGTTCCGCTCCGAGCCGTGATCGAAATAGCCCGGCAGATCGTAATCGTCGGCCCCGAGGTCGATCACCCATCGGCTGTTCTTGCCGTCGACGACGAAGCTGCCCGCATCGGCCTGGAGATGCATCAACAAATCCTCCGGCGCCGACGACGGGCCTTTTCCAGGAGCCGCGTTGCCCCCCTTGATCGCCAGAAAAACCGGGCGCGCATCCTCGGCCCGCGACCAGGTATTACGGAACGAGGCGAGGCTGGAGCTTTTGAACACCTTGCCGGTGGGCAGCCCGAGGCCGTGCGGGTCGCAAGAGGGATGCTCCGCCCAGATCGTCGTCAGCGGCAGGTGCGAGCCGGCATAACCCTCGACGAGCCATCCATCGCTCGCACGCCCGAAGCGATGGGCGAGCCAGGCGAGCGGCGATGGATCAACTTGCCGCGCCGAATCGGCAAAATCGAAGGCGGCGCCGAAGGGGCCCGAGGCGTAGAGCGGAAAATCGCCCGTCTGCGCGAAACCGGGCCTATCGGCAAGCCCGAAACTGTCGCCGAGGCTGCTTTCCAGCGCCGCGATCACGAGCCCGGCATAACGCACCGCGAGTGACCAATAACTCGGGCCTTCCGGCCATCCCCCATCGGGATCGAAGGCTGCGAAGATGCGCCAGATCGAGGCGAGGCTTTGGCGCAACAGCTCCACCGCCGGGTCGCGAAATCGCGGCAGCACCGCGAGCGCGGCAATCGCAATCCCGGCATGCGAGACGAGCGTGCAATTATCTCGCCGTCGTGGCCACAACAAGGACGGGTCGCGATAGGCCGCGATCGCCGGGTCCAGCACATGGCGCCAGATCGCCGCTTCGGCGGATCGGCGGTCCGCCACGGAAAGGATGCCATAGAGCCAGTCGTAGGCGAGCGAGACAGCGACGGCGGCCTCGGCGCTGTCGAGAAAATTCTTGACGATCGGGCGCGGGCTCCAAGTTGCTGCCTCGGTAAAGCCGCGGAGCGCCCGCCGCGCCGCCGCGACGGCGGCATCGCTGTCTTCGAGCAATGCCATGAACGACAGCGTGATCAGGCGCCGCGCGCGGCGCTTCAAGGCGGCGCGCGCCTCTTCGCCCTCCGACGGCAATCGGCTGTCGCGAAGCGCTTTTTCAAACTGCGTCCGCAACAGCGGGTTGGCCCGTGCGCGGTCGCGGATCCGCGGCACCGCGGCCGCGTCAAACAACAGGTAAGGGTGGGGCGCGGCAAAGCCTTCGGCGGCGCTTTCGAGGGCGGTGAGGTGCGGGCCGCGCGCTTCCTGTTGTGCAGGCCGGGGCGCGAGGTCGAAGGGCATCTCAGGCTTGCGCCAGGAGCTTTGCGAGAAACTCGTTGCTCCAGCCGGCGAGATTGAATTTGGCGCGCAGCGAGCCGCCCGAGTTGTCCTTGCGCATCAGATTGAGCGCCATGTGCCGCAAGATCGCGAGGTTGTACGGGCTGTTGTCCATGCGGCTGCGCGACTGGTCCTCGTGCATGACGACGTCGAGGGCCCAGTGCAGCCGGTTCTCGATGCCCCAATGCGAGCGGACGGTCCCGGCGAGGCGTTCGGCCGAAAGCGCGCTGCTGAGCACGTAATGGCTGGTCTCGCTGGTCCGCCGACGCACGCCGCGCACCACGGCCTCTCGAGTGCGAACAATCCTGCCGACAGCGGTGAGGCCCGGCCAGTCGTGTCCCTGCAGCGATGCGATTGCCGTCGATACTGTCGCGGTGCGGGTCTCGAAGCGGCCGTGGTCGCCATCGACCGTCGTGTAGCTGGACGTGCCTTCTGGCCGCGCCTCATCGAAGATGCGCCGGACGTCGGCGCAAAAGGGGCCGTGATTGCCTTTTACCGCGAGCGCGTAGTCGCCGCCCCTGCTGACGATTTGGCGAGCCAGCCCGTGCGTGCAATTGAGCGCATCCGCGGTCACGATCGCCCCGGGGAGCGACAGCATGTCCAAGAGTTTCGGCACGGCGCTGATCTCGCGCGCTTTCGCATCCGTCGCGATCTGGGCGAGCACCATGCGCTGGTCGCAGCTCCAGGCGCTGACCATGTGCAGCCCGGATCGCGTGCTGGCGGCGTCGAAGGATCGGCGCAGCGCCTTGCCGTCGATCGCGATCACCCCGTTGCACCCTTCCCCGAAGCGGCCCATGAACTTCTGAAAGCACACGCGCAGCTCATCGGGATCAAGGCGCCGGAAGATCTTGCTGAAGGTGTCGTGGCTCGGGGTGCCGTTTCTGAGCTCGAGGAAGGTCCGGAAAAAGCCCTCTTTCGCCTCGCCGAACAGCTCCATGTCGACGGCGGTCTGGCCGCCGCCGAGAACCGTGCACAGCGCGATCATCAGAATTTCCAAAAGCTGATAGCGCCCGCCGCCGCCGGTGCGCGGGTCGGTCAGCTCTGCGAAGCACTCGCTAAATCCGTCCATCGTCCCAAATTGCTGCGTCGCTTCGCGTCGGCCGGAGAACAAAATACGAAAACGGGATCGGGGCGCCGTGCCGGCCGGAAAGAATGACCGCCGCGCGTCACAGAACCGTCAGAACGGCGTCAAACGATCGTCAAAAAATTCACCATGAAGGACAACCATCGGGTGAACGCGGGGCCCATCCTTCGGCGCGCCGCCCGCGCACCGCCTCGCTCGTTCGGGCATCGGCGCCCTTTTCGGTCATTTCTTTTGACGCCTGTCGGGACGTTTTTTTGACGCCCCCGCCACCATACTCGCGGCAGGGCCGAGGCGGAGGCCGGTTCGCGATACGCAAAAAGCGGCGCCGGATCGCAAGGATAGGAGTGGAACATGATCATTCGCGACCTGACCGCGGCCGCGGTAACGGGGGGGCGCGCTTACGCCGCGACGATCGCCTGGGAAGACGCCGACTACCCTGAGCAGCAGTTCGGCTTCGAGATCCACGACGGCGCGCAGGACGCGGGCGATCCCCCCGCCGATGCCTTCCTCGCCGGCTGCTATCCCCTCGCTTGCGTGCACGCAGAACGGCGGTTGCGCATCGAGGCCGAGCCTTGCCCGATGCTGATCGAAGGGCTCTATACCGTGCACGCCTGGTGGGCGAGCTGGGGCGGCATGCCGTCCGCCGCCCCGGCGATCGAAGCGCGGCGCGTCTCGGCGGACGGCAGTTCGGCCGCTCCGCGCCACGGCATCGCCTTCATTTCGGGCGGGGTCGACAGCCTGCATCTGTTGCTGCGCAACCGCCGCCTCTATCGCCAAAGCGACCCCGCCTATATCCGCGAGGCGCTCTTCATCCACGGCTTCGACATCGGAAAGCGCCAGCGGGAGCCGGAGGAAGACCGCTTTCGCGCGGCTTTCGGCCGCCTCGCTCCGGTCGCCGACGAGACCGGGTTGCGGCTCGTCGCGTGCCGAACGACGCTTCGGCAGCTTCCCTCGAAGCCGGGATTCTGGACGCACCGGCACAACGTCGGGGCGCTCGCCGCGGTCGGCCATGCGGCCGCTCGCGGTGCCGCTTTCCTCCTCGTCGCCGGCGGCTACCATCTCGAGAACCCGGTGCCGATGGGCACGCACCCGGCGGTCGACGGGCTCTATTCCAGCCAACGGGTCACCGTCGTGCACGAGGGGGCGCGGTTCAGGCGGCTCGACAAGATCCGCGATCTGGCCAACTGGCCCACCGCGCTCGCCACGCTCCGGGTCTGCCCCGCGGCGACCGGCGAGGAGATGAACTGCCGGATCTGCGAGAAATGCCTCAGCACCCGGCTCGAATTGCTCGCCGCCGGCATCGACGAAACGCCCGCGCTCGGACCGAGCCTCACGCCGCTCGAGCTTTGGGAAGCGGCTGTTCCGGTACCTCTCGGCCATCGCGCGCTGCGTTACCAGGACCTCTTGGCGCCATTGCGGGCGCGCGGATACGACGCCCTTTGTCGCATGCTCGAACAGAAAATCGCGATCTACCGGCGACGGGTCACTGACGGGCTGCGATGGCCCGACCTTTGAGCGGCAGCGAGCCGCTGAAATTTTACCCGCCGATGCCGTTGTTCCCCGCGCGCTCGGGCTCGCTTTTGTGTTAATCTTGCCCGCGTTCGGCTCCGGCGGCCCATGAGCGGCGGCCGAAGCCGAGCGAGGGATAAGAGGTCATGACCTTCAAGATTGGCATTCTCGGACCTTTGACGATCGAGCGCGAAGGCTTGCCGATCGGGCCGCTGCCGCGAAAGGCACGCGCCCTTCTCGGATATCTCGCGGCGCATGGCGGCCGAGCGGCCTTGCGGGAACTCCTCGCCGATCTGTTGTGGCCGCATCAGGGAGCGCGACAAGCGCGCCACAGCCTGCGCACCTGCCTGTTGCAGTTACGCAAGGCGTTGGGGCCGAGCGCCGCCGCGCATCTCGTCATCGACAGCTCGCAGTGCCGGCTTACCGGTGTCAGCGTCGATGTCGATCGCTTCGAGGAGCTGTCTCGGTCGCGGCGCCGATCGGATTTGCAGACGGCAGCCGAGCTTTATCGCGGCGAATTTCTCACCGACTGCACCATCGATTCCGAGCCGTATCAGGAATGGCTGGTGGCCGCCCGCGAGCGCAGCCGGGCGCTCGCCGCCGACATTTTGCAACGGCTGTGCACCGAACTCTCCGGCCTCGGCGAGACCGATCCGGCGATCGCCTACGGCCGCCGGCTGGTCGCCCTCGACCCGCTGTCGGAGCTGGCGCACCGCGCGTTGATGCGGGCTTATGCCGAGGCCGGGCGCCGGCCCGAAGCCTTGCGGCAATTCAAGAGCTGTGCCGCGATCTTGAAACGCGATCTCGGCGTCGCGCCCGACGCCGAGACGCAGACGCTGGCAAGAGCGATCGTGCGCTCGCGTTTCACGGATACCGCGCCGGCAGCCGCCGATGTCGCCGGCCGTGATCCGGACGCAGGCGCCGCGCCGCCGCCCGCCGCCGAGGCTCCCCCGGTCTCGCCGCGGCGGCAGCAAGCCGCCGTAAGCTCGGCGGAGCGGACAATGCGCTGGCCCTGCCTGATGCCGAGAATCGCGGTCGCGGTCACGCCGTTGCGCAATCTGACCGGCGACCAGAGCCGCCAATATTTGGTCGACGGGCTCAGCGACGACCTCGTCACCGAACTGACCCAGAAGCGCCGGGGCCTATCGCTGGCCCGAATAACCCAGGATCGCGGGGCGCTCGCGCTGCTAGGCCCGGCCGCTTCCTCGGAGATCGGCTTCGCCGTGGCCGGCAGCGTGCAGGGTGGCAGTCCGGGAATGCTGCGGGTGAACATGCGGATCACCGACGCGGTAAGCTCGGAGGTGCTGTGGGCGTCTCGTTATGAGCTGTCCCCGAAAGCTGCAGCCGCGATCCAGACCAAGATCACCGGCGCGATCGCGCGCGAGCTTGACGTTCTCTTGTTGCAACGCGGAAGCCGCCGCGCGTCGCGCAGATTGGATCGACGAGTCGGAGTCAGCGAATGCCTGTCACGCGCCGCCGCCGCGCTCAGCGTCAGGATCACGCCGGAATTGACCGCCGAGGCGCAGGAGTGGCTGCTCGGCGCGCTGGCCCGAGATCCGCGCAACGTCACCGCGCTCGTCGAGCTCGGACGCACCTGTCAGCGCATCACAGGCGCCCCCTGGTGGTCCGAACCTGAGATCTCCGCGCTCGCCTCGAACGTCGGACGCGCGGCCCTGGCGACCGCGCTGGAGTTGGCGCCCGGCCACGCCGACGCGAACTGCATCGACGGAATGATGAGTTCCGCCGCCGGGGAGCTGGAAAATGCCGCGGAGGCGTTCGCGCGAGCGCTCGCCGCCGACCCCGGGCTCGGCATCGCGCACGGCTTTGCCGGCTACAACGCGGCGTTCCTCGGCCGCGCCGCCGAAACCAGCGCCGAGATCGAGCGCGCGATGCGCCTCGACCGAACCGACCGTCCGTACAGCGTTTGGTTCTTTTTCGCGGGCTTCGCCGAGCTGCTGCTCGGTCACGGCAAAGAGGCGGTCGGCCTTTTCGAGAAATCGCTCGAACGTAACCCGGATTACGGCTGCGCGCAGCTGTTTCTGGCGGCGGCGCTGGCGGCGAGCGGGCGGCGGCGCGACGCGTCGCGCGCCGCGGCGGCGTTTCGCACTCGCTACCCCCGCTACCGTCTCAATGCCTTCGAACAGCAGTGGCTGTCGCGCTCGCAATCGCGGATCTACCGCGGCCAGATCAACCCGATCTACGAGACTATATGCTCGCTTGGCGCGGTAGCCTGAAGACCCGCCTTAGCGCTCTGATCCCGGAGCCCACGGCTCGGGAGCGCGCGGTTCGATATCGGTAACGACATCGACGACGACGCTCTCCTCGGCATTGAGCGCGGCGGCGAGCGCCGGCGCGATCTCGCCGGGCCTCTCGACGCGGATGCCCTTGACGCCAAAGCTCTTTGCGACGGCGGCGAAATCGGTCGGGCCGAAACGCACGAGATCGTCGATATTGCCCGGGCGGTTGCCGAGCGCCCGGCGCACCCCGGGCAGGTTCTGCCCGAAACCGGAGTTGTTGTTGACGACGACCGCAACAGCAATGCCGCGGCGCCGCGCCGTCTCCAATTCGGCGAGGTGATAATAAAAGCCGCCGTCGCCGGTAAAGCACAGGACCTTGCGATCGCCCGCCGCGCATTTGGCGCCGAGCGATGCCGGGAACGCCCAGCCGAGCGAGCCCGCCGCCCGCAGATAGCTCTGCCCGGCGCCGTCGAACTCGACGAGCGTGCCGGTCCAGATGCCGGAATAGCCGGTGTCCGCGACGAGGATGGCGTCAGCCGGCA